>JACCXQ010000159.1 GCA_013696945.1 Chloroflexota bacterium
GGTCGCGCTCCTCGCATCCATCGGGTCGCCTGGCGCCGGTCCCGGCGTGGTTCCCGACCCGTCGGGCCCGCCCGCCATCGCGTCGTGCGTCGAGCAGTTCAGCCTCGAGAGCCTCGCGCGCCGCGACTTCGCGTTCGACGGCACGGTCGTGTCGATCAACGGTGAGAACGTCACGTTTCGCGTCGATGAGGCCTTCCGAGGCCTTGCGGCCGGGGATGTCACCCTCACGGCGACGGGTATGACCGGGACCGCTATCTCGTCCGCGGGTGGACCGAACCTGGTCGTCAGCGGCCGATACCTCGTCGCCGGGAGCGATCGATTCGTCTGGGCGTGCGGTTTCACGCAGGACTACGACGCGAGCGTGGCCGCCACCTGGCGCCAGGCGCTCGGCGACTGACCCGGACGCTGGGAGCTTCCAAGGAGGAACCGTGGATCGATCCACCCTTCGCGGCGCGATCATCACCCTCGTGGGCGTGATCCTGCTGGCATGCTCGGGTGCACCCACCGCGACCGTCGCACCGACCGGGTCGGCTGCGACCACGGCGGCGCCCTCGGCCACGCGGAGTGACATGCCGTCCCCAGGCGGCGGGCTCCTCGGGCTGGTGGCTGCGCTGGAGGCTGCCGGCGCGGAGGTCGAGCCGTCCGCTGGGTTCGATGGCTCCCCGCTCACCCCGAATGGGTCGCGGATCTGCGTGGATGGCGAGCCCGTCCGTGCATACGTCTACCCCACGCCAGCGGCCAGCGCTCAGGCCGCGAGCCAGATAGACCCTACCGACCCTTCGCATATCGGGACGTCCATCGTGGAGTGGGTCGGGACCCCCCGCTTCTGGCTCTTCGACACCGTGCTGGTCCTCTATCTCGGCACTGAGGAGGGGACCGAGACACTGCTGACGTCGGTCCTCGGGGAGCCGTTTGCGCGCGGCCCCGGAGGTCCGCCGCGCCTGGTCGACTCATGCTGAGCCCGAGTCGGATCCTGACCGTCAGCCTCCGGTCGGTGCTCGGCCGCGAGGCGGCGGCACCCGATGCCGGGTCGAGGCCTCGATCAGCGAGCGCAACGCGGGGCGGCGGACATCCTCGGGAGACGTGATCTTAAGGCTGCGCATGCTGAGGGTGCCGGATACCTGCTGGCCCCCGGACTCCGGCAGCAGCCTCTCCGGATCGGGCAGCTCACCACCGTGATAGAAGCCCAGCGTGACGTGGCCCGTGAAGGGCATCAGATACGCGAACTGCTCGGTGAACTTCCTGGCTCCGGTCCCCCAACCGACGGAACGCTGCCGCGGCCACACGACCTCGACAGCCTCCGGCAGGACGTCGAAGACGAGATCCCGCACGGAACGCGCCAGCTGCTGGACCTCCGCCGACGAGCCGGCGATCAGCGCGCTGAAGGCAGCGTCGTTCGATCGACCGCCGTCATTGACGACCCCTGCGCTGTCAGGCATGGCTCGCTACTCCGCTCGTGCGCCGGCGATCGCCGTCGGATGCCGCGGCTCGTACAGGCCGATCTGGTCACCTCCCGGAAGCTTGATCGAGGTCGATAGCCCCCATCCCTCGTCGGTGATCGGCCCGCACTCGACGCCCTTGCTGCTCAAGGTTCGGATCGTGCCTTCGACGTCATCGCACATCAGGTACAACTCATGGTGGCCCGGTCCGTCTGTGGGGTGGACGGCAAGCTCCGCGGGTGGCAGGGCAAAGATGAGCCAGCCCTCGCCGGCATCCACCGAGGTGTGACCCAGGACATCGCGGAAGAACGACCGCACCCCGTCCGGGTCGCGGCTGTAGATGAGTGCATGTATCCCGCTGATCATCCGTGGCACCTCCCCGACCGTCCTTATGGCATCGACCCCCAAGGTAGGCTAGCTCGCCAACGTGCAGGCGCCAGCAAAGCCCTTGCGGAGGACCTGATGTCGATCGTCGCCACCATCCTGGTCGCTCTGGTGGCCGCCCTCCACGTCTGGTTCCTTGTCCTCGAGATGGTGCTGTGGCAGAAGCCGCTCGGGCTGCGCACGTTCGACCTTACGCCGGAGCGCGCGAAGCTGACCGCGCCGCTGGCCGCCAACCAGGGACTGTACAACGGCTTTCTGGCGGCGGGACTGCTGGTCGGTCTCATCGCACCGCAACCGACCGCTTTCCACTTCAAGCTGTTCTTCCTGGCCTGTGTGATCGTCGCCGGCGTATTCGGGGC
>JACCXQ010000185.1 GCA_013696945.1 Chloroflexota bacterium
GTGCTAGAGTCCGATCACCGTGGACCAGCAGCGCGGCTGACCCCTCCAGACCTGGCCGGGCACGCGCATGCTGGGCCGGCGGCGTCGGCTGTGGCTGGCGATATGGATCCTGCTGTCCGTCGGCTTCCTGCTTGCGGGTCTCTGGTTCTTCCTCGGCGGGCTGCCGTTCAGCGACCACGATCGCTATGGCTCTCTCGCCGTCCCGGGGACGGTGCAGCTCGAGCTGCCGGGCGGCGACGTCCGCGTGTTCTTCCAGGAGTCCGGCCTCTCGACCGACGATTCGGCCACCGTGCCCGAAGGCGTCGAGGTGTCAGTGGTCGATCAGGGCGGTCGGTCGGTGGCCATCAGGAAGAGCTTCAGCAACATCGGCGGGATCTCCATCAGTCTCTTCTCGTCGACGATCGGCGATGTGGGCCACACCGACTACGGACGGATGGATGTGCCCGGTGCGGGCCGATACGCGGTGACCGTGACGCAGGCGGCCGCCATCGCTGCAGCCGACCCGACCATCACGTTCGGCGAACCGCCGCTCAACCCGTTCGGTCCGCCGATCGTGGGGGCGTCCATCGTCTTCGCGCCATTCCTGCTGGTCGCGGTCGTGCTCTTGCTGTGGCGGCGCTGACCGCGTCGCCTACCTCCCAGTCAGGGGGTGCGGGCCGCCCAAACCGCATGGAGCGGATCACCGACGGCACTCGGATCGGTCCGGAGCGATGACACGGCGGCATCGAAGAGGCCCGCGAGCCGGAAGTATTCCCGCACGATCTCCACGTGTCCGGCATCGTCTGTGGCGAGCCACCCGCGGATCGCCTTCGAAGGGAAGCATCGGTCCGCGAACGTGACCACGAACCGGCCCCGCGGCCGGAGGACGCGGCCCACCTCCGCGAACACCTCGACAGGGCGCACCAGGTAGTCGACCGAGACGCAGCACACCGCGTGGTCGAATGAGGCGTCGCCGAACGGCAGCCGTGGATCGGCGTTCAGATCCTGCACCACCCATCCGGCCAGCTGGCGGTTCCGGCGCAGTTCGGCCTCGTTCAGCCCCAGGCCCACAAGACGTTGCGGCGCCTCTCGGAAGTGCGAGATCCACGACGACATGAGATCGAGCACCTCGCCGCGGATGCCGAGATCGTCGTAGGTCCGCCCGACGGCCTCGATCGCGGCGCCGTCGATGTGGGTGACGAAGCGGGGCGAGTCGTAGAACGCGTCATCCCGCCCGGGATCGACGCGGTCGAAGAAGCCGGCGGGGAATGCTGGGTGGTCATCCCCCTCGCTGACGAACTCCAGGCCTGCCAGATCGACCGTCCCCAGCTTCACCACGTTCGCGTCGCGCGCACCTCATCAAGGAATGGCAGCGAGCGAGCCTCGCGCTCCAGGACGAAGCGGATGAAGCGGCGGAGCGCGTCCTCGACCTCCGTCTCCACCGAGGAGGGCACTCGGAGCGCGGCGATGGCCTCGATGTCGAGCCGACGGTACGCCTTGAGGAGCTTCAGCGCGGCGAGCGACACACTTACGGTCTCGGCAGGCGGGCCTTCGTGCCGTTCACACAGGACACCACCCAGCGCCGGGACCCAGCGGAACCGCTCGGTCTCCTCCAGGACGCGATCGCATTCGGCGCAACGGTCGACCTCCGGGCGCATCCCCAGCGCGTCCGCCAGCCCGTACTCGAACCACCGGGCCACTCGACCGGGCGCCATCCCATCATCGAGCAGCTGGTATGAGCGGCGGAGCAGCGCGTAGATCGGATACGCCGCGGCGCGCTCCTCGACCGCTCGTTCGGCGAGCTCGCCCAGGTACCAGGCGGTGGCCGCCGATTCGAGCCGGTCCCGAAGGTTCAGCCACGCTTCGCCGACACTCGCCTGGGTGATGACGTCGAACGTGCGGGCACGGGCGAGCACGAGGTGGAGCTCGGCGAACGGCTCGACCGAGCCGCCGATCCTGCTGTTCGGCCGGCGCACACCCTTCGCGATCGCCTTGATCTTGCCGTCATGCGGCGTGAGCAACGTCAGGACGCGATCCGCCTCGCCCAGCTCGAAGCGGCTGAGCACGATCGCCTGCGTCTTGTACATCCGCGGGATCGGCATGGGCCCAGCGTACCGCTCGAAGTAAGTTGCCGAGCGAGTGATCCGAATCGCCCCGCGCTGCGAATCGAGGTACGAGGGCCGGTGTGGACGCGTACACCCGCCGGCGCCCACCTATGTTCGCCTGCGGAACATGCTATCGGCGAGTATCCTATTCCCGTGCTCATGACGACCGATCTGGACCTGCTCATCGCCGATACCGAGGCGGAGATCCTGCG
>JACCXQ010000197.1 GCA_013696945.1 Chloroflexota bacterium
CCGCCGACCCGCCCGCCGCGCCGCCCGACACGCTCGTCGCGCCCACCGGACCCGCCGCGCCCCGCCCGCCAACGGGACCGCTCACCGGGCGCTCCTCCCCGCCAGCTGACGGCCCCGATCGCGCGCGACCAGGTAGTCGACGAGCCGCGCCAGAGGGATCGTGATGGCCAGGAAGAAGAGCGCCGTGACCAGGTAGGGCGTCAGGTTGAACGAGCTCGTCGCCTCGATCTGCGCTCGACGGAACGCCTCGACGACGCCCAGGAACGACACCAGCGCGCTGTCCTTCTGGAGCCCGATGAAGTCGTTGAGGAGCGCCGGGATGACGCGACGCACGGCCTGTGGCAGGACCACGAACCGCAGCGCCTGGAAGCGCGACAGCCCCAGCGAGCGCGCGGCCGCCTCCTGGCTCGGGTGCACGCCATCGATCCCTGCCCGGTACACCTCAGCGACGTACGCCGTCCAGACGAGGACGAGCGCCACCAAGCCCCACACGAACACGTCCGTCGTCACGCCCGGCAGTTGGAGCGCCGGGACGCCGATCCCCAGCAGGAAGATGACGAGGATGCCGGGGACGCCGCGGAAGAAGTCGATGTAGATGACGGCCATGACCCGGAACGGGAAGAACGCCGGACCGGGCAGGCTGCGCATCACTGCCAGCACGAGCGCGAAGACGAGGATGAGGACCTCGGCGGAGAGGAAGATCCTCACGTTGGCGAAGAAGGCCCGCGTCGTGTCCGGAAGGACGTCGAGGAAGACCTCGGGGTCGAAGAAGGCGCGCTGCACCTCCCGCCAGCCCGGCGCGTTGACGATCACGAAACCGAGGACCGTGAAGACGGCCGCGGTGCTCGCGAGCGCGATGAGGATCCCTCCGCCACGAGGGCGGAGGGATCGCCGGCGTCGCGGGACGAGATCCGGGTTCGCCGAGTCGGCGGCGCCGCTCATGCGGCGATGCCCGATCCGCCCGTTACTCGAAGAACGGCACTTCCTGGCCCGTGCTGATCCACGCGTCGTAGATCGCCTGGGTCGTGCCATTGAGTGCCATCACGCCGAGTGCCTCATTGACGCACGCCGTCAGCGAGCTGCCCTTCTGGAGCACCATCCCCACTGGATCGGCCTGCGCCGCTACATCGAACTGACCGATGACGACGCCCTCGCCGCCCATCTGCACGTCGCGCATGAAGAACGCGGTCTGGAGGTCGACCACCAAGCCATCGATCTGGCCGTTACGCAGCGCGCGCCGCGCGATGTCGTTGTCATCGAAGACGGATGGCTCCACGTTCGGCTGGACGACCATCTCGATGAGCTCGAAGCTGGTCGTGCCGACCGCAGCGCCGAGCTTGAAGTCCTTCAGCCCCGCGATCGTCGTGACGCTCGTGATGGGCGTCGCGGTGACGGCAAGGATCGACTGGTTGGCCTGGAAGTACGGATCGCTGAAGTCGACCGCCTCTGCCCGCCGGGGACGGATCGAGATCTGCGCCATGTGGAAGTCGAACCGCTTGGGGCCGGGCTGGAAGGCCTGGCTGAAGACCGTGTTGGGGATCCAGTCGACGAGCTCCGGACCGAATCCGAGCTCCGCGGCGACCGCGTAGGCGATGGCCGACTCGTAGCCTTCCATGGAGTACGGGTCGCTGAAGTCCCAGCCCGAGCCGCCTTCCGGCTCGTTCGGGTACTGGGTCTCCGGATCGCCACCCCACCACGGCGGGAACGCCGGATTGTCCGTACTGAGCGTGAGGCGGCCGGGGTTCTTGAGGCCGGTCAGGTTCGCCGCCATGCACGCCTCGCTGACCACCGCCGGCTCCGGGCTGGGTACCACGGTCGGCACGGCAGTCGGCACGGCAGTCGGCTCGAGGCTGGGCGCCTCACTCGGCTCCTGGGTCGGTTCTTCGCTAGGTGCCTCACTCGGCGTCGCGGCGACGCTCGGCGCCACGCTCGGAGCAGCACTCTGCGGAGCGATGGTCGGGCCTGCACTGGTGCACGCTGCGAACGCAAGCAGTGCTGCCAGGGCGACCACGATGGGTCGTCGGGTCGACATGCTGGATCTCCTCATCTGATTCCCTGCGGTGGCCATTCTCCGACAGGTGCGCTCCGAGCGCGACGGGTAGCGCGTGCCGCTGGATCCAGCTCGGTGCAACGGACCCGAAAGGTTCGCCGGTCGCCGCCCGGCGTGCCTGACGTCGAGGGCCCTTACGCTTGCGTCGCGAGGCGCTGCCGGCGTGAGCACGCCCGCCCAGCCCGACGATGAGGAGACCCATGGACGCGATCCAGCTGCTCAAGACCGACCACGATGCCGTCAAGAAGATGCTCGAGGCGGGCGAAAAGACGACCGAGCGGGGCGTGAAGACCCGCCAGGCACTCCTGACGCGCATCAAGGAGGAGCTGACGGTCCACGAGATCATCGAAGAGGAGATCTTCTACCCCGCGCTCAAGGAGCATCCCAAGGCGCGCGAGATCGTCCTCGAGGGCTACGAGGAGCACCACGTCGTCGACATGATCATGGCCGAGCTCGAGCAGACACCCTTCGAAGACGAGACGTGGGGCGCGAAGTTCACCGTGATGAAGGAGAACATCGAGCACCACATCGAAGAAGAGGAAACAGAGATGTTCAAGCAGGCTCGTCAGGTGCTCGACGCCCAGGAGCTTCGGGATCTCGGCGCCCGGATGGAGGAGCGCAAGCGTCAGGCGAAGGCGGAGCTAGCGCCGGCAGGCTGACCCCGGAGGATCGTCAGAGATCGTCGTCGCTCGCGAAGACGGGGAGCGAGAAGCCGAACTCCGCCCCGCCGCCCTCGCGCGGGGCAGCCCACATCCGGCCGCCCATCGCCGTCACGAGTGCCCGGCAGACGAACAACCCGATACCAGCGCCGCTGGCCGTCCGTGCCGTTGATGCTCCCCGATAGAACAGGTCGAACAGATGATCGGCGTCGTCCGCGTCGATGCCCGGCCCGCGGTCGAGCACGCGCACGGCCACATCCTCGCCATCGTCGATCGCGACGATCTCGACGGGATCGCTGACGCCGCCGTACTTGGCGGCGTTGGTGAGGAGGTTCCTGACGATCTGCTCGACATAGGTCGGGTCGCCGCGTACGGCCGGGAGCGTCGGCGGCAGCCCCAGTTTGACCTGGAGCCCGGGCCACCGACCCTGCTCGACCACGGCGACCGAATTGAGCACGCGCTGCAGAAGGATCGGCTCGTCCCCGATCTCCACTCCGCCGCGTTCGACCCGCGTCATGACCAGCAGGTCCTCGACGAGTCGGTACAGCCGCTCAGCTTCGGACCGGACGTCGCTCACGATCTCCTGGCGCGCCTCGTCGGCGAGGGGCCGCTCGAGGAGCCTTGTGCCGCCGTAGATCGTGGTGATCGGCGTCCGTAGCTCATGCGACAGGAGTCCCATGAACGCCTCGCGGGCAGCTTGCGCAGCCCGGCTCGCGGTCACGTCGCGAACCACCAGGAT
>JACCXQ010000273.1 GCA_013696945.1 Chloroflexota bacterium
CTCGGACCAGGCCATCGCATCGGGGCGGCGCGTGCGTGTCCGCTCGGTCATCGGCGCCGACCTGGTGGTCGAACCGATGGCCGCCGATGCGACCCCGCCCAACGACCAGGCGTAGAAAGGACCGAGCATGTTCGACTTCGTGGGCACCGGGCCCCTGCTCATCGTGGTGGCCGTCGTCGTCCTCGCGCTCCTGGCCAGCTTCGCGGCCAGCCGCTACCGCGTGGCGGGCGCGAACGAGGCGCTCATCGTGGCGGGTTCGCGCGGGTCCAAGGTGCGCGACGAGGCGGGAGCCCCGGCCGCCGGTCCAGGGAGCGACCGCGGCATCCGGGTCGTCGTCGGCGGCGGCACGTTCGTCATGCCGCTCATCCACAAGGCCGGCAAGCTCAAGCTGGTCGCCCGGCAGATCCCGGTGAGCCTTCCCGATGCCGTCACCAGCCAAGGTCTGAAGGTCAAGGTCGAAGGCGTCGCGACGTTCAAGATCGGCCGGGATGTCGAATCGATCCGCCTCGCTGCCGAGCGGTTCCTCGACGCGAGCGACGAGCAGATCGACTCGATCGTGCGCAACATCCTCGAGGGGTCGCTGCGAGCCATCGTCGGCACGCTGACCATCGAGGACCTCATCTCCGACCGCCAGAAGCTCCTCGCCCAGGTCCAGGAGGCAGCCGCGGGTGACCTCTCGACCTCGGGGCTCGTGCTCGACTCGTTCACCATCCAGAGCATCAGCGACGTGGTGGTCGCGGGCCAGACGAGCTACATCGAGCAGCTCGGTGCGCAGAAGCTGGCCATCGTGGTGCGTGACGCGGCCATCGCCAAGGCGAACGCGGAACAGCAGTCGGCGGTCGCGGCGGCCGAGGCAGAGAAGATCAAGATCGCCGCGCGTCGAGACCAGGCGCTCGTCCAGGCAGAGGCTGACGTCCAGACAGCCTCGGCAGCTGCTCGGGCGGAGCAGGCAGAGCCGCTCGCCCGCGCCGAGGCAACACGCGAGGTCACGCGCCGCGAGGCAGAGCTCGCCGAGCTCGAGGCGAACCGCAAGGAGAAGGAGCTGCTGGCGACGGTCATCCGGCCGGCGGAAGCGGAGGCACAGGCGACCATCAAGCGCGCCGACGGCGAGCGACAGGCGCAGATCGCGGCGGCGCAGGCAGTCGCGGAAGGGGTCCGGCTCGAAGGTATCGCGCAGGCCGACATCGTCCGGGCGCAGGGCGAGGCCGAGGCCTATGCGCTGTCCAAGCGCGCGGAAGCGTTCCGCCAGTTCAACGAGGCGGCCATCATCCAGACGGTCCTATCCGAGCTGCCCAAGATCGTCGCGGCCGCGGCGCAGCCACTCGGTCACATCGACAACCTCACAGTGCTCTCGACGGAGGGCGCGTCCGACCTGGTCAAAACGAGCACCCGGACGGTCCTCGAGGCGAGCACGGCGGTCAAGGGCTTGACCGGGATCGACATCCCAGCGTTGCTCAGCGGGGCGTTCGGGAACGGCGGGGCTGCCGGCGAGAGGCGCGCGGCTGAGAGGCCCGCGGCGGCGAGGACACCCGCGGCAGCCGGGGAAATGGCGGCGGGGGAGACACCTGCCACAGCCGGGACACCTGCGCCCGGCGAGCCCCAGGCGTCCGCCACGGAAGCCACCACCGACCTCGAGGGCGGCATCCGGCAGGCCGGCGCGTTCCTCCGACAGCTCAACGCGGTGGAGCGATTCCGCGACGTGACGCTCGACCAGCTGGCGGGCCGCGCGCCGGCGCGGGTACGTGGGGGCGTGGAGCGCATCCGCGCCGAGGTACCCGACGAGGTCGGGGCCATGACCATCGGCGAGATCCTCGACCGCACCGCCTGAGACCTCACACCAGCGGTACTTCCGGGTCAGGGAGCCCGACGCCTCAGGCTGCCTAGCATCCGGCGCGACGACGTTCTCACAACCACAGCTGCTGGGGCGGCCGCGAGACTCGTTCGAGGCCGCTCCCGAGGAGCGCGGCCGCCCAGAGACGAGCGTCCTGGCGCCATAGCGCGATACTCCAGCTGATGGCACTCATCAGCGCCGCGGAGTTCCTCGAGGATCTCTCCGATCCGCTCCTCCGCGTCTGCGACGTTCGCTGGGCACTGGGAGATCCGGGCAGGGGCCGCCGCGAGTACGAGAAGGGGCACATCCCGGGCGCGATCTTCGTCGATCTCGATAGCGATCTGAGCGCGGCGCCGCCGGGCGTCCGCCACCCCGCGGGCGGCCGGCATCCGCTGCCAGAGCCCCGCGACTTCGCGGCCCGGCTGGGCACACTGGGCGTGGGTTCGGGGCACCGCGTCGTGGTGTATGACGATTCGAACGGGACGGTCGCTGCGCGGCTGTGGTGGATGCTCGACGACCTGGGCCACCGGGACGTGCGACTTCTGGACGGCGTGCTCGCGGCATGGAAGGCGATGGGCGGTCCGCTCACGAGCGAGTCGCCCAGCCATCCGCCGGCACGGCTGGAGCTTGCCCCCGACTGGAGCCACGTCATCGATCGCGCCACGCTCGCCGCCGGGATCGACTCCGTTCGCCTGCTCGACCTACGCGCGCCGGAGCGATACCTCGGCGAGACCGAGCCGGTCGACCGGGTGGCGGGACACATCCCTGGCGCGGTGAGCGCGCCGGCGTCGGGCAACCTCACCACGGGCGGCCGTTTCCTTGCGCCGAGCGACCTTGCAGAGCGTTACCGGTCGATCACCCTGGACGACCGGCCGCTGGTGGTCTCGTGCGGTAGCGGGGTGACGGCATGCCATGCGGCGGTCGCCTTGCGCGTGGCCGGACTCCCGGCGCCGCTCCTCTATGCCGGCTCGTACAGCGACTGGAGCGCGGCCGGGATGCCCGTCGAGAGCGCGGTTGACCGAACGAAGGGGACCGCCTAGACTTCCGCTCCAATCGAAGAAGGGCGACGATCGGGACGAGTAACCCTCACCCTGACGGGACAGAGATCCGGCGGATGGTGCAAGCCGGAACGGCAGGGAGGGCGAATGGACCCGGGAGCCTCCGGACCGAACGGACGGCGGGCTGACCCACCGGCCAAGTAGGCTCCGGCGCAGAGCGCCAGCGATATCGGGCAGCGCCGATCGGTCGGCCGTCAGGGCCGGTCCCGTCGGTCACGATGAGTGCGGCATCGCCGAATACGGGTGGCACCGCGGAAGGCACGACCTTTCGTCCCGAGTGACGAAGGGTCGTTTCGATTCCCGGAGA
>JACCXQ010000279.1 GCA_013696945.1 Chloroflexota bacterium
CCCCAGGTTCGACGAGCCCGCGCTGGCAGTCGCGCTCACCCGCGGGTGCCGTTACGTGGGCGCGCTCGGGAGCCGGCGGACGCAGGCGCTGCGCCGCGAGCGCCTCCTTGCCACCGGCCTCCCGGCCGAGGCGGTCGACCGGATCCACGGCCCGATCGGGCTCGACCTGGGCGGCCGCGAGCCCGCGGAGACCGCGCTGGCGATCATGGCGGAGGTCATCGCGACTCGGAACGCCGCCACCGGCAGCCCCGGCGGGGCGGTGGCGAAGGGTGTAGGTGAGGCTGCACCCGTGCGCTAGACTGGCGCCCGTTCCGCCGTTTCGGACCCACCCTACCTCTCGTGGGAGCCCAAGCCCCGTGTCCGTCAAAACCCTACGCGAACGGATCCGCGAGATCCCCGATTTCCCCAAGCCGGGCATCCTCTTCTACGACATCACGACGCTGCTCAAGGACGCCGGTGCGTTCCGCGAGTCGATCGAGCTCCTGATCGCGCCGTACAAGAAGGAGCAGGTCGACGTCGTCGTGGGGATGGAGTCGCGCGGGTTCATCTTCTCGGCGCCGATGGCTCACCAGCTCGACGCCGGCTTCGTCCCGGTCCGCAAGCTGGGCAAGCTACCGGCCGAGACGGTGAGCGTGGAGTACGCCCTGGAGTACGGGACCAACACGCTCGAGATCCACAAGGACGCGTTGAAGCCCGGCCAGAAGGTCCTCATCGTCGACGACCTCCTCGCGACGGGCGGGACGGTGCTCGGGACGATCGAGCTGATCGGGCAGCTGAAGGCTGAGGTGGTCGGGCTGGCTTTCCTGGTCGAGCTGCTCTTCCTCAAGGGCCGGGATCGATTGGGTGAGCACGAGATCCACAGCGTCATCCAGTACTGACGACAGCGTCGGGCACGCCACGGTGACCGACCGGCCCGCGGAGCCCACGCCCGCTGACGAGGTCGACCTCGACCGGCGCAGCTTCTTCCGAACGTTCGGCCGCAACGCGGTCATGGCAGCGGGCCAGGTGGTCGGTGCCGCGGATGTCCTGCGCCGGGGCGCGGGTGTCACCGACCCCGAGGCGCTGACCGACGAGCCCGACCCCGGCGCGATGCGAAAGGACGCCCGGACCCGTGGTCCGTCCTCGGCGCCGCTCGGTGCCCGCTCGGGATCGGCGCCATTTCGGAGCCCGTACCGTCTCGTCGATGACGGCCTCATCCTCGTCGATCAGCGCGAGCTGCCGGAGGCGATCGTGGAGCTGACCTGCCGCGACGGTCGCGACGTTGCGCGTGCCATGCGGGACGGCTCGGTCAGTGGCGCGCCTGTGCTGGGGCAGGTCGCGGCTTATGCCATGGCTCTCACTGCGCGCCGCCACGCCGCGCGGCGACCAGGCGCGCTGCACATGGAGCTGGAGACGGCGAACGAGCATCTCCGCCGGTGGCGACCCTCTGCGCGGCCCGTCCACGCCGCGCTGGAGCGTATCGCCAACCGCCGCTCTGCTCTCCCCGAGGACACAGCCGCGGACGTGCTGGCTGACGTCCTTCGCGCCGAGGCGGACGCGATCGCGAGCGAGGCCGCGAGCGACCACGCGGCGCTGGCGCGGCACGCGGCTGCCATCCTGCCGCGGCCGGTCGATAGGCCGCTCGAGCTCCTCGTGCACGGCTCGACGGGGGCGATGGGCGGTGGTCTGGTGGGAACCTGCCTGGCTGTCGTTCAGCTCATCGCGGCGGAGGGGCGCCCGGTCCACGTCTGGCTCACCGAGACGCGCCCGACGCTCGAGGGTGCTCGTGTCGCGGCGTGGGAGCTCCGCCAGGCCGGGATCGCCCACACCGTCATCCCTGACGGGGCCGTCGCGTGGCTCATCACACGCCACCCGCCGGACGCGGCCCTGCTGGGCGCCGAGTGGCTGACCGCGAGCGGGGACGCGGCCGTCATCAGCGGCGGCGCCGCCGTCGCAGCACTCTGCGCGACCCTCGCAGCGCCACCTGTGCCCGTTGTGTTATGCGCGCCACTCTCCACGTACGACGCAACGACGCCGGACGGGTCGGCGATCCCAGACGAGCTGTGGTCCCGTCGCCAGCTGAAGCCGGACGGCCCGCGCCGACCCAACGCCGGGCCGGAGCTGCGTGCTCCGGTCGTCGACGTCGTCGACGCTCGCTGGCTCACCGCGATCGTCACGGAGGAGGGGGTCACCGGTCCGCCCTTCGGGCCGGCACTGACCGCCGCCTCCGACGCACGCGGGCGCCGCCTCGCTCACCCGGTGGCTGGCCACTGATGGCGACGATCGCCCGGGCCGGGCTGCGCGACCGCTCCCTCCAGGTCCGCGCGACGCGCGACCGTGAATTGCTTCGCGAGTTCCTGGAGGAGGACCGCCTGTTCGCCGCGTACGCCATCTGCGACCTGGATGAGCGCGAGTTCGGGCGTACCCGCTGGGGTGTCGCGCTGCGATCCGGGCAGCCTACCGCGGTGGTCCTTGAGTACTCGGGCCACTCGCCCCAGCCGGTCTTCGCGATGGGCGAGCCCCAGGGCGTCGACGCGATCCTCGACGACGTCATCCGTCCGCGGGTCGCATACGTCTCGACGCGGATGGAGCTGCTCCCGGCAGTCGCCGAGCACTATCGGGTCGACCCCGGTCCCGAGATGGTCCGGATGGTCGTGGACCGGGCGACCTTCGTTCCCCTGTCCGGCCCGGTGGCTAGGCTCGTGCCGGCGGACATCGGAGAGGTCGATCGCCTCTACGACCTGGGCTTCGCATCCTGGCTCCCCGCCGACACCCTCCTGCACGGCGTGTACTACGGCATCCGGATCGACGGGAAGCTCATCGCAGCGGCCGGCACGCACGTGATCAGCCGCGAGGCGCGACTTGGTGTAGTGGGCAACGTCCTGACCCACAAGGACCACCGCGGGCAGGGCCACGCGAAGCTGACGACCGCGGCCGTCACCGCCGATCTGCTACGGACGTGCGACCAGGTGGTCCTCAACGTGCGCTCGGACAACCCACCCGCCCTGGCTGCGTACCGTGCCATCGGTTTCCGCGAGCACACACGCTTCGAGGAGCGCATCGTGCACCGCCGCGGAGCTCTCTGGGATAGCATCGTCTCGCCGTTCCGGCGTTGGTTCCCGACACACAAGGAGTCCTGAGTGACCAGTCCCTCGATCGCCGCCGACCCCATGCAGCCCATCTCCGGTGACGCCGCAACTGGCCAGACCGACTCGCTCCCGCCTCACGACGTCATCGATCTCGGGCTCGCATCGGAAGGGGTCCGCCGCATCGAGTGGGCAGAGCGGGAGATGCCCGTCCTCCGCCTCATCCGTGAGCGGTTCGAGCAGGAGCGTCCGCTGGCGGGCCTGCGGATCGGCGCCTGCCTCCATGTCACGACCGAGACGGCCAACCTGATGCGTACCCTCAAGGCGGGGGGCGCCGACGTGACGCTCTGCGCATCCAATCCGCTCTCCACCAAGGATGACGTCGCGGCGGCGCTGGTCGCCGAATACGGCATCAGCACGTACGCGCGTCGTGGCGAGGACCGCGACAGCTACTACGCCCACCTCAACGCCGTGGCCGACACGCACCCCCAGCTGACGATGGACGACGGATGCGACCTCGTGTCCCTTCTCCACAAGGAGCGGCCCGAGCAGGTCGACGAGATCCTGGCCGGCACGGAGGAGACGACGACCGGCGTCATCCGACTGAAGGCGATGGCCGCCGACGGCGCCCTCGGGTTCCCCGTGGTGGCCGTCAACGAAGCCAAGACCAAGCACCTCTTCGACAACCGCTACGGAACGGGCCAGTCGACCGTGGATGGCATCCTGCGCGCGACCAACATCCTGCTGGCCGGCCGCAAGGTCGTCGTGGCCGGCTACGGCTGGGTCGGGCGCGGCATCGCTTCGCGCATGCGAGGCATGGGTGCGCACGTGGCGGTCACCGAGGTCGAACCGATCGCCGCCATCGAGGCTCTGATGGACGGCTTCTCGGTGATGACCGGCCTGGAGGCCGCCGGCTGGGGTGACGTCTTCATCACGGCTACCGGCAACCTCCACGTCTTCCGTCGAGAGCACTTCGAGAAGATGCGTGATGGCACGATCATGGCCAACAGCGGCCACTTCGACGATGAGCTCGACCTGATCGCGCTGCGCGAGATGTCACGAGGCGAGTGCCGAGAGGTGCGGCGCGACGTCGAGGAGTACGTGGTCGATGGACGTCGCCTGCACGTCATCGCGCAGGGTCGCCTCGTCAACCTGGCCACTGCCGAGGGGCACCCGGCGGCGGTGATGGACATGAGCTTCGCCAATCAGGCACTGAGCGCCGAGTACGTGGCACGGAACCACGAGACCCTCGAGGACAGCGTCTTCCCGGTGCCCGAGGATATCGACCGGGAGGTCGCCCGCCTCAAGCTTCAGGCGCTCGGCGTGCGCATCGACGAGATGACCGAGGAGCAGGCCCGCTACGTCAAGTCGTGGCAGGAGGGCACCTGACCGACGGCTTGAGGCGCCGCGGGCGCCAGGCAGCGGCATTCCGTCATTTGTCCGTCTGGTGAGCCATATACCGACCGACCCGTCCTTCAGGTCCCTCTTAGAGAGCGCAATCAGCCTGTAGCGGCTGATAAGCGGTTCGATTCACAGCCACCTGCCTCGGCGGGCGCCTCTCCGACCCGAGTAACGATCACCCTAGACGCCATCTGACGGTAACTCGACCTCCTCGAGCAGCTCTTCGGCGCTGACTCGGCGCGCAAGGACCCGCGACAGCAGATCGCCAGCGCGCTCTGCCGCGGATCGGACCTGGCGCCGCGCTACCCGCTGGGCGACCCACAGGACGGGCGTGCCCTGCCGGCGCGCGCCGACCATCCGCCGCGCGGCCCGAGCCACCGTCCGCGCCGATGCGATCCGCCCGCCACGAGACCAGCGCAGCTCACCGGGCGATCCCCAGAGCACCACCGGCGTGCTCGTCTCCCGCGGTCCACGTCGCTCACCGCCGCCCGCCCGCCAGCCTGGATCCGCGGCGACGAACACAACGCCGCGATCC
This sequence comes from Chloroflexota bacterium, assembly GCA_013696945.1. Lineage (GTDB taxonomy): Bacteria > Chloroflexota > Limnocylindria > Limnocylindrales > CSP1-4 > Palsa-1032. Next base: position 5,002 of record JACCXQ010000279.1, read on the forward strand.
GCCGCTACCGTGAGCACGGCCTCTGCATCGTCGAGGAACGAGGCGTCCATCGGATGGACGGCGATGGTCCGACGGGGCGCATCCGCTCCCTCGTAGCCGTATCGAGCCAGCCCATCGGCGCAGATGACCGCGACGCGTGACACATCAGCGGCCGTGATCTCGCGGCGCCAGGCATCGACCCGAGTGGCATCGATCGGCGCGGTCACGCGCGCCTTCCATGGCTCTTCGCCGGCCACCGCGGCCCCCGCGGCCCCCGGAGCAAGCATCCGGGCATCGAACCCCTCGCCCAGGAAGTCGCAGAGGCCCCGCAGCTCGCGCTCCGGCTCCCGCACCAGGTCCTCGTACCGCACGGTCGCCGAGCCCGGATCGCGCTCGAAGAAGCGCCACGTAGGGTCATCGCTCAGGCGCCATTGATAGGCGGCACCAACGACGGACGACGGGCCGAAGGGCACCGCCATGAAGGACGCAGCGACGGCACGAGGGTCGCGGACGATGCGCACGATCGCGGCGTCCGGCCAGTGCCGGCGGATCGTCGCGACTTGGACCAGATGCCGAGGGGTCTTCTCGACCCACCGCCTCTTTCCCTGGGCTCGCGTGTACGGGATCGTGATGGCTTCGAGCATCGCGGCGATCGAAGGCTCGCGCGCCTCGAGCTCCCCGCGCACGACCGCCGCGTCGAGTCCGTAGGCTGCGAGGACGGAACCGCCCTCCTCGCGCTCCATCGAGGTCAGGAAGTCCACGGCACGATCGGGCCAGGCGGGGTCGCGCACCAGCCGACGCCATCGATTCCGCACGAGAAGGTCGAAGAATGCCGTCTCGGGGCCGCCCGCCAGGTCGGGGTGCGCGTTCAGCGTCGACGCCAGCAGCGTGGTGCCCGAGCGACCATGCCCGACCACGAATATCGGGCCGCGAGCGGTGCTCACGTCGAGGCGGGGACCGTGCGCGCGATCGCGGCGACGGTCTCGGCCACCTCGGACTCCGTGTTGTAGAACGCCGGCGATATCCGAACGACGCCCGGCCGCGCGTCCACGATGATCCCCTCCGTGGCGAGGG
>JACCXQ010000289.1 GCA_013696945.1 Chloroflexota bacterium
GCGCACTGCGGCGAGGATGGCGAGCGCGTTGCGGTGACCTTCGACAGTGCCTACGTGGAAGGCGACAAGGTGTATTACGGCACCTTCTATGCGGACCCGCTCTACACTTGGTCGCAGAACGACACGCACGACATCGCCGTCGTCGTCTTCGACAAGCCGATCAAGGGCATCACCCCGGCGCTCCTGCCGGAGGCTGACTCGCTGTCGAACCTGTCGTCGACCCAGACGTTCACGTCCGTCGGGTACGGCGCCTACGAGGTCACGAACCAGCCGGGTGGTCACCGGTACCTCTACGACGACGTCCGAATGGTCGCCACCGGGACGCTGAACGCGACGAACAAGACGTGGCTCCGGATCTCGATGAACCCGGCGACCGGCAACGGCGGCACCTGCTACGGCGATTCCGGCGGGCCGAACTTCCTTGGTACGACGGACATCATCGCCGCCATCACTATCACGGGTGACGCTGTCTGCCGTTCAACCAACGTCGTGTATCGGCTCGACACGGAGTCGGCTCGAACCTTCCTCGGGCAATACGTGACCCTGCCCTAGGGGTTCCGGATCGGCACCTCGTACGGGGCAGCTACCAGACGTCGCCGGCGCCACTCGCAACTGAGAGGGTCGGCCAAGTCAAGGGGAGGGGACGTACGGGTGCGCAGGACCAGGATGTAGCCGTCATCGTCCGGCGTGCGCTGCGGTCCCTCGGCGGCCCGCACGGAGGACGGTCCGCGCCACTCCGCCGGGGACCTGTCCTGACGACGGGTGAGAGACGAACGGAACGAGCCGCCCTAAGGGACTTGATCCGCGAGGCTGGAGCTGATCGCTCCGTCATCGGGCGCCTGGGGTTCGGTCGGCCGCCTGTGCGAGTTCATCGCCAGCGACACGCGCCAGGGGCCGTCCGCATCACGCCGGAGGAAGAGGATGACGCGCCCGTTCACCAACAGGGAGTCTTCATCGCCATGCCACGGGACGAGCGTCTCGGTGTAGAACGCCAGGGCGTAGGCATTGTCGCCGTGGACGTCGACGATCCGCCACTCCGTCCGCCATGCGCTCGTGTCGTGCCTTGCGAACCCTTGTGCCCACTGCTCGCGGATGGCCGCCCTGTTTTCGATCGGCTCTCGATATAGGAGGAGCAGCTGGGCATCGGCCGCGAAGAGTTCGGCGAGTGCGTCGGCATCGCCCGCAGCGAACGCCCCGATCGAAGGCAGCGAGGGTGTCGCGGACATCATCAGTGGCGGTCATCGGGCCGGTCCCATCGCCAGAAGGTCATCGGTCGCCACATCGGTCGATCCGCCGAAGAAGCGGTCGAGCACCTGCGAGAACAGCCGCTCGCCGTCGGCCGCTCGATGGAAGAGGGTCATCGACGACCGCAGCTTCATGGCGTCGGTCGGCCCGAAGACCTCTTCCGCGTCTTCCGCCGTTGTCGCGAGCACGAGCTGCACGCACTCGCGCAAGCGTGCTCCGAGTACCGGGTCGTCGAGATAGGCGCGCGCCTCGTCCAGCGAGGTGATCGCAAGGTGACGAGACATGTCACTCCGCCCCAGGCCGATCAGCTGCGGGAAGATGAACCACATCCAATGGCTCGCCTTGCGGCCACGGCGCAACTCCTCGAGCACGCGGCCATAAACGTCGTGCTGCGCCGCGGTGAACCGACCCAGGTCGTTGCCGCTCAGGTCGCCAGCGGGTTGTGCCACCTGATCTCCGTGAACCGCGCGAAGTCGGTGTCCGCGGAGCAGACCTCGAGTCCGTGCTCGATCGCCAGCGTCGCGAGGCGGGCATCCGGGATCAGGTTGCCGGCCAGACGGTGCCTGCGCACCAGCTCACCAAGGACAGCGGCGTGACGCTCGGTCGCGGCGGGGGTCCAGACGGTGGGCACGGCGAGCCAGTCTTCGATGAAACGCATCGCGGCCGCTGGTTCCAGCGGCCGGCCGGACGCGCGCGGATGCGTGGCGATGCGCAAGAACGCCGACAGGGACTCCCACGGCAGCCCTACCCGGCGCTCACCGTTCAAGCGTTCGGTCAACCATGCGGCGGCACGCTCGTGGTTCGGTGCTGCGGTGTCCACGGCGAAGAGCAGCAGGTTCGCGTCGATGAGCATCAGCTCGATGCAGGCCCATCCAGCGACTCGAGCGCCTCCGCGACGTTCGTGACGTCGACCTTCAGTGCCAGGCGGGCGGTCCGCTGGCGAAAGGCCCTGGCCGGTGGCTTGACGGTGAGTCCCTTGCGCGCCAGCTGGTTGATCGCCGCGCTGACGCCCAACCCGCGCTCTCGCCTCAGCTCGGTCACAGCAGTGGCTATGTCATCGTCGAGCGTTACGGTGGTGCGCATGCACGCAGCCTAGCATCAAGATGCGTCCAAGTCGGCACGTGAGTGACATCCCACCGGGCTGCGCAGGGACGCGCCCAGGTCAGCGGGTAGCAGCCACCTCTTCGCCGTCGAACGCGCGACGAAGGGTGTCGACATCGATCTTGCCCATCTGGAGCATCGCTTCCATCGCCCGGCGAGCGCGATGCTTGTCAGGATCCTGGAGCATCTCGTTCAGCTGGCGGGGGACGATCTGCCACGACAGGCCGAAGCGGTCCTTCAACCAGCCGCACGGGCCGGGCTCTCCGCCATCGGCGATGAGCGCATCCCAGAGACGGTCGACCTCCGCCTGGTCCTCGCAGTCGATGACGAACGAGACTGCCTCATCGAAGGTGAAGTCCGGCCCCCCGTTGAGGCCAAGGAACTGCTGGCCGGCGAGCGTGAACTCGACCGTCAGGACCATGCCTTGGGGACCGCTCGGCGTATCAGCCGGGGAGCGCGAGACGTTGTCGATATGGCTGTCCGGCAGCAGCGTGACGTAGAACTCGGCTGCCTGTTCCGCCTTGCCGTCGAACCAGAGACACGGTGTGATCTTCGCCATCTCGTCCTCCTTGGGGTGATCGCCGGGGTGCGGTGCCCCGTCAGGGGAAAGGACGGCCCACGGACACGATGCTCATCGGTCCCAGCCGTCCAGCGCCGACTGGAAGCCCGGCAAGCCACGCTCCACCATCGCGTCGCTGGCGGTCAGTGAGACCCTGAACCAGCCAGGGACCTCCACGACCGAGCCCGGCAAGACCAGGACACCATGCTCTGCCAGGGCAGCGCAGAATGCGACGTCGTCATCGGTCGGCGCTTTGACCATCACGTAGAACGTGCCCTCCGGCAGTGTCGTCTCGTAGCCCATCGCCCGCATCGCAGGCACGAATCGGTCGCGCCGACGCTCCAGAGCCCCCACGTCGATCGACAACCCTTCGAGGTCCTCGATGGCGTGTTGGAGGAGAGCGTTGGGGAACGAGTAACCCGACGCGATCTGGGAGACGAAGATGGCCTCGCGGAGCGCCTGACGATCGGGCATCGTGGGCGGCACGGCGATGTATCCGATGCGCATCCCGGGTGCGAGGAGCGTCTTGCCGTAGGAGTATGTGGTGATGGTGCTGGGGTACGTCTCGGCAGGGCTGTGACAGGCACGGCCGTCAAAGACGATGCGGTTGTACGGCTCGTCGGCGACCAGGTAGATGGGATGACCGACCCCGCTCGAAGCGGCCTCGAGAGCCGAGGCGAGAGAACGGAGCTCCTCCTGGGTGAAGACGCGGCCGCTGGGATTGTGCGGCGTGTTGACGAGCACCGCCTTCGTGCGGGGCGTGACGGCATCGACGATGGCGTCGACGTCGAGACCGAACGCAGGCGGCGCGAGGCGGACCCGGACGGGAGAGCCACCCGCGGCCAGGATCAGGATCTCGTAGAAGAACCACGGCGGCGACAGGAAGATGACCTCGTCGCCGGGTTCCACGATCGCCCGCAACGTCACGGCCAGGGCGGCGAACCCGCCGTTCGTCATGGCGATGTCCTCGGGATCCCACTCTAGGCCCGTCCGGCCGGAAAGGCTGCGGGCGACCGCCCGCCGGGACTTGGGCTCGCTCAGCTTGTAGGCGAACCAGTCCTTGTCCTGCGGGATGACGTGGCGCTGCAGCGATTCGACGTACGCCGGGAGCGGCATCTCCTGCGGGTTGCCGACCGCGAAGTTGGCCACGTCCGGATCCGCCCCACGAGCCCAGATGGGACCTGCGAAGAAGCCCAGGAACGGCGCGATGCTGGCCCGGAGATCATCGATCCGGCGCGTGATCGGCATCGTCACCCGGCGTCCTCCGATCGACCCATCAACGGCATGCGCCCGCACGCTACCACGCCTCGAGCGCCCACCAAGGCATCGCGCGGACCGTCCGACGCCGGGGCACGTTGTACCCGGAGTGTTACCGGGCGTTCGAGCAGGGCTTATCACATGAGCAGCAGGACTGGTGCGGCGGCACTACCGGCTGAGACCCGGCCGCGTCCCAGCCACGCTCACCCGCCGGGCTGTGGCCCCATCGGGCTCATCAACTGGAAGTAGTTGTCGTCCGGGTCGGCAAGCGTCGCGATCGACCCGTCCAGCGGCGCCTCGAACCCGTACGGCTCGCGGACCACGATCGCCCCAGCACCGGCCAAGCGCTCGAACTCGCCCTTCACGTCCGCCGTTTCGATGTTCCAGATGATCCGGCCCGGATGGGCGTTCCTGCCGTGCACCTCGTCGTGCGGTCCGACCGTGACGAAGCCGCTCCCGATCTGCCAGCCGGTGTAGCCGCCCTCGGACATCGTCGGATCCCCGAACAGCTTCGTGTAGTAGTCGACCAGTCGCTGCGGATCCTCCGATCCGATCAGGATGCTGTTGAAGTCCATCTCGCCTCCTTGCTCGTCGTGGTGCGCAAGCATGCGCCGTCGAGGTCCATCGCGGTACGGTAGAGACGCCGCGTCGCGCGCGAACTCATCGGCGCAGCCGCCCATATCATCAGAAGCGTGAGCGGCTCGGCTTTCCTGGACCAGACCGTGGCTCTCCTGGAGCGGACGCCGCGAGTCCTGGGGGAGCTGCTCGGCGATCTCCCCGAGGCGTGGCTCACGGAGCCCGACACGGCCGACGGATGGACCGCGCGCGACGTGGTCGGCCACCTCATCTCGGCCGAGCTCGACGATTGGATCCCGCGTGCCGAGATCATCCTTCGCGACGGCACGAGCCGGCCGTTCGATCCCTTCGACCGCTTCGCCCACAAGGAGCGCGACCGCGGAGTGCCCCTGAGGGTACTCATCGAGCGGTTCGTCGAGCTGCGTTCGCGGAACCTCACCCGACTGCACCAGCTGATCCGCGACGACGCCGACCTGGACCGCCTGGGCCGCCACCCTGAGCTCGGCGAGGTGACCCTCCGGCAGCTCCTGGCGACGTGGGCGGTGCACGACCTGGACCACGTCGCGCAGGTCTACTCGTCGCTCGCGGCCAGTCAGGACGGGGCCGTAGGCCCGTGGAAGGCGTATCTCGGGATCCTGCTCCGCCGCGATGCGCCGAACCCGGCCGGGTGAGCGCCGCGGGGCGGGGACGATGAAAGCGGCCGTCCGCGATCGATACGGCCCGCCCGACGTGGTGGATGTCCGTGAGGTCGACATCCCGGTTCCTTCGGCCGACCAGGTGCTCGTCCGAGTGTGCGCCGCATCGATCAACCGCGCTGACCTCGATGGCCTGTATCCGCGGTGGCAGTTCATGCGCCTCTTCCTCGGGCTGCGCAAGCCCAGGATCCGTGGCCTCGGGCTGGACGTTGCTGGGGTGGTGGAATCGGTCGGCCCGGACGTGACCCGGTTCCGGCCGGGCGACGAGGTCTTCGGGGACCTGTTCGAGTTCGGGCTGGGCGCGTTCGCGGAATACGTCTGCGCGCGGGAGACGGCGTTCACGTCGATGCCGGTCGGGATCCCGTTCGAGGAAGCAGCGACCCTTCCTCACTCCGCCATCCTCGCGCTCCAGGGCCTGCGGCTTCGCGACGGCCGATCGATCGGGCGAGGGGACAGGGTCCTGATCGTCGGTGCGTCGGGCAACGTCGGCCCATTCGCCATCCAGATCGCGAGATCGCGTGGTTCGGAGGTGACCGGCGTCGCGAGGACCGGGAAGCTCGACTTCGTACGTTCCCTGGGTGCGGATCGCGTGATCGACTACACGGAGGTGGATGTCACCAGGACGGGCGATCGGTTCGACTGGATCCTCGATGTGGACGCGCACCACTCCATCCTGCGGTGGCGGCAGGCGCTGCGGCCCAACGGCGCCTACGTGGCGCTCGGGGGTTCCGGGGGTTGGTTCCTCAAGGCGCTGCCACAGGGGCCCGCTGTCTCACTGGCGACCGGAAAGCACATGGGCCTGATGCTCTGGTGGCAGCCGTTCAAGGCGGAAGATGTCGAAACCCTGAAGGAGCTGGTCGCAGCCGGCACGGTCAAGCCGGCGATCGATCGGCGCTTCGCGTTGAGCGAGGTCCGCGATGCGCTCCGCTACGTCGACCAGGGCCGCGCGAAGGGCAAGGTGGTCATCACGGTCTGAAGCGCCGAAGGTTCGACACGGCGGCGATGCGTTTCGCCCGCGCCGGTACCCTTGGGCACCATGCCCGCCGAGTTCATCTACACCGCCTACAAGCTCGCCCGGCACTACCCGCCGGATCGAACGGTGCTGGAGGACATCTCCATCTCGTTCTTTCCCGGGGCCAAGATCGGTGTCATCGGCCCTAACGGCTCGGGCAAGTCGAGCCTGCTCAGGATCATGGCCGGGCAGGACGACGGGCATACAGGAGAGGCGCGCCTGACGCCCGGCTTCACCGTCGGGTTCCTGAGCCAGGAACCCCAGTTGGATGCGAGCAAGGACGTGAAGGGAAACGTCCTGGACGGCGTCCGCGAGGCCCATGGCCTGATCGAGCAGTACAACGCCGTGATGGCCAAGTGGTCCGAACCGGACGCCGACTACGAAGCGATCGGAGTCGAGCAGTCGGCGCTGGAGGACCGGATCAAAGCGGCGGACGCCTGGAACCTCGAGCGCAACGTCGGCATCGCGATGGACGCGCTACGGTGCCCGCCTGACGACGCCGACGTCGCGACCCTCTCCGGCGGCGAGAAGCGTCGCGTTGCGCTCTGCCGACTCCTGCTCCAGCACCCGGACCTGCTCCTGCTGGACGAGCCGACCAACCATCTCGACGCGGAGTCGGTCGACTGGCTGGAACGCTTCCTCGACGAGTACGCAGGCACGGTCGTCGCCATCACCCACGACCGCTACTTCCTGGACAACGTCGCTGAATGGATCCTGGAGCTCGACCGCGGCCGAGGGATCCCGTTCTCCGGGAACTACTCGAGCTGGCTCGAGCAGAAGCTCGAGCGCATGTCGCGGGAAGCGAAGGCGGTCGATGCCCGCCAACGCACCCTAGCGCGCGAGCTGGAGTGGGTACGCATGGGCGCGAAGGCCCGCCAGGCCAAGGGCAAGGCTCGCCTCGGTGCCTACGAGCGGTTACTGGCCGAAGCGCAGAACGACAAGGGGAGTCGGCGCCAGCTGGAGATCGCCATCCCACCCGGGCCGCGCCTTGGCGACACGGTCATCGAGGTCAGGGGCCTCCGCAAGGGGTATGGCGACCGGCTGCTCATCGAGGACCTGACGTTCTCGCTGCCCCGCGCGGGGATCGTGGGGATCATCGGCCCGAACGGTGCCGGCAAGACCACGCTGTTCCGCATGCTCGTCGGCCAGGAGCAGCCCGACGGCGGAGGTATCGGGATCGGTGACACGGTACAGCTCAGCTATGTCGACCAGAGCCGCGACGACCTCCAGGCGGACCGGACCGTCTACCAGGAGATCACGCAGGGCGCGGAGATCATCAAGGTCGGCCAGCGGGAGCTCCCCGCCCGCGCGTATGTCTCAAGCTTCAACTTCCGCGGTACGGACCAGCAGAAGCTCGTCGGTGCGCTCTCGGGAGGGGAGCGCAACCGCGTGCACCTGGCCAAGTTGCTCCAGTCCGGCGGCAATGTCCTGCTGCTGGACGAGCCCACGAACGACCTCGACGTCGATACGCTGCGTGCGCTCGAAGCCGGACTCGAGAGCTTCCCGGGCTGTGTCGTCGTGATCAGCCACGACCGCTGGTTCCTCGACCGGATAGCGACGCACATCCTCGCCTTCGAAGGGGACAGCCAGGTCCGCTGGTTCGAGGGGAACCTGAGCGCCTACGAAGCCTTCCGCCGCAAGGAGCTGGGAACAGCCGCGGATCAGCCGCATCGCATCCGGTACAAGCGCCTGGCGGCCTGAGAGGCGCCCGATGAGTCCCCCGGCCCGCTGGGTCTGAAGGGCGTACGCACCACGAGGGCAGCGCAAGGAGCAGCACCGTGACCACCGACTTCAAGCTGCTCGACGGCGGCTTGCGCGATGGTGGCTGGATGGGCGAGAACCGGCCGAATGGTGGACACGCTCTCGCGATCCTGCCGGGGCTGACCCACTACGACATCTTCGCCTCGCCGCTCTTCGCGGCGGTCACCCTCGACTTCCTCGACCGGCAGCAGAACGAGGGCTGAGTCCGGGCGACCGGTCAGCCGGCGGTGATGAGGACCGT
>JACCXQ010000299.1 GCA_013696945.1 Chloroflexota bacterium
AGCTGGTCGCGGAGCTGGACGAGATGGCCGGCGCCGAGAACCTCGACCGGACGGAGCTCGCCCGCCGGCTGCTGCGGGAAGGGCTCCGGCGCGAACGCCTTGACATCGCCGTCCGTCGCTACCGGGAGCGCGAGGTGTCCGCGTCCCGTGCCGCCGAGATGGCACGGGTCTCGCTCTACGAGATGCTCGACCGGATCCACGAGGAAGGCATCCCGTACGAGGTCGTTCCCGAGCTCTTCGGTCGGCTGGACGAGATGGTCGCCGGCAGACGTGGGAAGGCGGCCGTGCGGGAGGAGTCCGTTGGCTATGGGGCCCCGCCGCGGGCTGACGCGACCGAGCTGCCGGCTGGCGCTGGCGAGTCGCGTGGCGACGCCGTGAGCGATATCGATGAGCTGCGCGCCCAATTCCGGCCCGATCGCGTCCGGTGGCTGTTCGTCGGTGAGTCATCGCCAGCGGGCGGGACGCACTTCTACCGAGCGAACTCCAACCTCTTCCGGGCGACCCAGCAGGCATTTGCCCAGGCACTCGGGGCCGATGTGCCGTCCGGTCCCGCGTTCCTTCACTACTTCCGCCAGCACGGAGCCTGGCTGGTCGACCTCGCCGACCGACCGGTAAACCGCATGGAGGGCCGCTCGCGGAACGAGACCGTCAAGTCCGGCGTCGAGCGGCTCTCGCGGCTGATCGCCGAGTCGCGCCCGGAGCGGATCTTCGTCGTGAAAGCGTCGATCGCACCCGCCGTCCGCCACGCAGCCACCGCCGCGGGCTCCGACTCAGAGCTGGTCGAGCTGCCGTTCCCCGTCCGCCAATGGCGCTCGGCCTACATCCGCGAACTAGCCGCGGCGATCGGTGAGACGGATCTGTCCGATGACTGGATCGGTGCCGCGGTGGGGTCGCTCCACCGAAAGCGGTCTCGCCCCAACACGGAGGAGATCCGCCGAGACGAGCGACAGGCCGAGGCCACACGCGAGACGACCGGCTCGGAGCCCTGAGCATTCTCGACGCCTACGCCGGGATCGCCCTTCTCGTTGGGCGTCGTAGCGATCATGGGCGCGGACCGCCCACCGCCGACACAGGCGGGGGTCTTATGCACTGAACCGCGTGGGATGTAGGAAGTCCTGCCGAAAGCCCGCCGTCTCAGGGGCGCCTACAGCTTGACGCCGTAGCGAGCCTCCAGGTCGGCGATCCAGTCGTCCTCGATGGTGATGCCATAGCGGACTGCCAGCGCGCGGTAATCAGCGTCCGCCTCGTCGCCCTTGCGCTCCAGGATAGGGGCGAGTTCCTGGAAGTAGTCTTCGAGGCCGCCGGGAAGGACGATCCTCGGCGACGCGCGCGGCGATGTCGCTCGCATTCCACATCGCGTGCGGAACGTCGCGTGGCTTGACCAGACAGGAACCCGCGCCGACCTCGGTCTCCCGGTCACCCATGCGCACCCCGACGGTCCCCTCGAGCACGAGCGTGTACTCGTTCTCCCTCGAGTGTCGATGCGGCTTCACGAGCGTCCCGGGCGGGATGACCACTTCCAGCATCGCCAGCGCGCCGTCCGTCTGGCTTGACTCCATTCGGTAGCGAAAGGCCACCTCGAAGAGAGAGACCCTGCGGCCCTCGTCCGGGCCGATGATCCGTGGCTCCATGGCACCTCCTTACGAACATGGTAGGCGCCGGGGTTCGGGCGGGCGCGGCGATGGGAGGGCTCGGACTCAACAGCACCTCGAGGGACCGGGTCGTGACCACGACGACTACCGCGCATCGAACGGAAGCAGACGGAAGGGCACCCCGTCCGACCGGGTCACGGCTCTGAAGTGCCGTTCGTCGAGCGTCAGTAGCTCGTTGGTGGCATAGCGATCCGCCAGGATGACGAGCGATGCGTCGGCGAGCCCCAGCTCCATTTCGCGGTACCGCTCCACGACCGAGGCCGCGGCCCGCACATCGTCGTTGCCGAACGCCGCGACCTCATAGGCGCCGCGCGCGACTTCGCCAAGCAACGCCAGCTCCGCGCCGACGCCCAGCCGGGTCGCGAGCAGGTAGTCGAGCTCGGCGAGCACGAACGGGGACAGGATGCGAGGCGGAGTCGCGGCCAGGAGACTTCGAGCCGACTCGGCATGGTGACGCTGGTCGGCGTCGATGGCCGCCAGCAGCCCGCTCGTATCGACCAGGATCACCGCTCCCCGAAGCCGCGCAGCGCCTCGTCGACTCGCTCCGCGAGATCGGGCTGCCCGCTGGCGAAGAGGGGGAGGCGTGGATCCGGCGGTGCCACGTCGCGGGTCACGATGGCAACACCCTCGCGGATGAGCTCCGCTTCGCTCGCGCCACGGATGGTCGCGGCACGCTCCAGCGCCCGCTTGAGTGTCGCGGGCAGGTAAACCGTGGTCCTCTCCATACCATACAAGCTACCATACGACTGCCTTACATCATGGGAAGCCACGTTGTATCATCTCCCGATGGAGCGCACTCAGATCTCGCTCACGAGCGAGCAGGCCACCCGGCTGCGCAAGCTGGCGCGCCGACGCCGGACATCGATGGCGGCACTGATCCGCGAGGCCGTCGATCGGGTCCACCCGACCGACGACGCGGCTGACGAAGGGCGTTGGACCCGCGCCCTATCGGCGGTCGGAGCCTTCGCGAGCGGTG
>JACCXQ010000311.1 GCA_013696945.1 Chloroflexota bacterium
CCGGTCATCGCCAGATCCTTCCGGACGGGGATGCCCGTCAGGGCGCTCACCATGGCGGTGGCCATGGTGATGCCCGCCGAAGGGCCGTCCTTGGGAATGGCGCCAGCCGGCACGTGGATGTGGAGCATGTTCTTCTCGAACGTCTCTCGGGAGATGCCCAGCTCGGCGGCGTGGGCACGCATCCATGAGAGGCCCGCACGCGCCGATTCCTTCATCACATCGCCGAGCTGCCCCGTGAGGATGAAGTCCTCCTTGCCTTCCATCTTGGTGACCTCGACGGCCACGACGTCACCGCCGACCTCGGTCACCACGAGGCCCGTGGCAGCACCCGTCTGATCCTCGGTCTCGAGCTCGCCGTACTCGTAGCGCGGCGGCCCGAGGAACTCGATCAGGCGCTTCCGGTCGACCACGATCTTGCGCTTACGCCCCTCGGCGACCCGCCGGGCGACCTTGCGCATGACATTGGCGATCTCACGCTCGATGTTCCGGACGCCGGCCTCCTTGGTGTAGGACTGGACCAGCTCGACCATCGCCTCATCGGTGAACTCGATGTGCTTCGGCTTCAGGCCGTGGTTCGTCATCTGCTTGGGGATGAGGAACCGCCTGCCGATCTCGATCTTCTCCTGCTGTGTGTAGCCGGGCAGCGCGATGACCTCCATCCGGTCGCGGAGCGCCGCCGGGATCGGGTCGATGAGGTTGCCCGTGGCGATGAAGAGCACCTTCGAGAGGTCGAAAGGCACCTCGAGGTAGTTGTCCTGGAAGGTGCTGTTCTGCTCCGGGTCGAGGACCTCGAGCAGGGCAGAGCTCGGATCGCCCCGGAAGTCCATGCCGATCTTGTCGACCTCGTCGAGCATGAATACCGGGTTGTTCGATCCGGCGGTCTTCACGTTCTGGATGATGCGGCCGGGCAGCGCCCCGATGTAGGTGCGGCGATGGCCGCGGATCTCCGCCTCGTCATGGATGCCGCCCAGGCTCATCCGGACGAACTTGCGGTTCATGGCCCGCGCGATGCTCTTGCCGAGCGACGTCTTGCCGACGCCCGGAGGCCCGATGAAGGCGAGGATCGGGCTGCGGATGGTGTCGGCAAGCGTGCGCACCGAGAGGTATTCGAGGATGCGTTCCTTGACCTTCTCGAGCCCGTGATGATCCTCGTCGAGGATGCGCGCCGCTTCCTTGATATCGAGGTTGTCGTCCGTCGACACGTTCCACGGCAGCCCGATCAGCCAGTCGACGTAGGTCCGGATCACGCCCACCTCGGGTGAGGCGGAGGGGATCCGGCTCATCCGGTCGACCTCCTTGATCGCCCGTGCCTTGATCTCCTCCGGCATGCCGGCCTGCTCGACCTTCTCGCGCAGCTCGTTGATCTCGGCTTGCTGGGGATCGTCCTCGCCGAGCTCGCGCTGGATGGCCTTGAGCTGCTCGCGCAGGATGTACTCGCGCTGGGTCTTGTCCATCTCCGACTTGACCTCGGACTGGATCCGACCCTTCAGCTCCAGGATCTCGATCTGGCGCGCAAGGAAGCTCGAGACGAGCTTGAGGCGCTCGGTCACGTCGAGTGTCTCGAGCAGCTCCTGCCGCTGCTCGGTGCTCATGTCAGGGCTGTAGGCGACCATGTCCGCCAGCAGCCCCGGCTCTGTGATATTGCGCGCGGCGACGGCGGCCTCCGGCGGCACCGGCGCGCCTGACTGCACGTACTGCTCGATCTGGCTCTGCACGGATCGGACCAGCGCCTGGATCTCGATGTCCGTGGACGCGGTGTCCTGGACGAGCTCGACGCGGGCCAGGATGTACGGCTCGACCGATTCGAAGCCGATCAGGCGCAGCCGTTGCTGTCCCTGGACGATGGCCCGGACGGTCCCGTCCTGGAGCTGCACGACCTGGGCGATCTTGGCGAGCGTGCCAACCGAGTACAGCTCCGCCGGATCGGCGATGTCCTCGCGGTCGGCCTGGCGCTGCGTCACGAGCGCGATGGCCGACTCGTCGGCGACGGCGCGGTTGAGCGCCTGGACCGACTTGTCGCGACCGACCTGGAGCGGCACGATCATCTCCGGGAAGATGACCGTCTCGCGCAGCGCGACGAGCGGCAGCAGGCGCGTCTGGGTCGACTTCTTGGCGGCAGCAGTCGAGGAACGGGTGGCCATGGGGTCTCCTTGGTCTGGTGTCAGGCGCGTCCGGCCGCGGCGGCAGCCGGCGCAGCGCCGGCGACGGAGCCCTCGTCAGGCTCCGCTGTCTCGGCCGGTGGTTCGGGGTAGAGCGTCTCGAGGATCCGTGCCCCGAGGCGCTCTTCGAGCTCGAACAGGACGCGGACACCGGCAAGGTTCACGCCCAGGTTCTGGGTCAGGTGGCGGATCCAGAGGACACGCCGGATATCGTTCTCGGAGTAGAGCCGGATGTTGGTCGGAGTGCGAGCCGGGCAGACCAGGCCCTCGACCTCGTAGATGCGCAGGGTGCGCGGATGGGCTCGAACGAGTCCGGCCGCGACGCTGATGACATAGACCGGTCGGCCCGGGTCCCGTGCCGGGTGCTCCCGGGCCGCCGTTCGTTGTCGCATCGGTCAGGCGTTGCCGGTCTCGGACGGCTTCGCCTCGGTCCCGCTGCCCGAGCCGACCTCGGCGGGCGCGTGCTCGGTCGTGGTGCCGATACGGATCTGGCGAGGCTTCGCCGCCTCTGCCTTGGGGATCGAGAGTCGGAGCATGCCGTCGCGGAAGTCCGCTGTCGCCTTGTCGCTGTCCACCTGCGTCGGCAGGGTCACGGTCCGCGTGAAACGCCCGCGCCGAACCTCGCGGTATGCGTAGCCGCTCTCGTCCGACTCGCGCTCCTCACCCGTGGTCGCGTTGATGGTCAGCGTGTCGCCAAGGACGGTGATCTCGACATCCTCGGGACGGACACCTGGCAGCGCGGCCTCGATGAGGAGCGTGTCCGGCGTGCTCGAGATGTCGAGCGGGATGCCGAACTCGCCTGTCTCACCGTTGAAAGCGGTCCGCGGCCGGACGAACGGATCCTCGAAGAGCCGATCCATCGCCTGGCGAAGCGAAAGCATCTCCCCGAACGGGCTGTTGCGGCGCATCAGGGTCATGGTCGTGGCACCTCCTGGTACCTGGATGATGTGCCGAGCAAGGTGGGGGATGGGCCCTCCCAGCCCGGTCCTGCTTGACATGGCGGAAACCTAAACCATGACAATCCCATTGTCAAGAGTGTTGCGGCGGAGCTAGTCGACTTCCATCCGCTCGAGGTGCCATGCACCCGCCGCCGGCAGGACCAGGAGGCTCGGGCCGACCGGCACCCGTCGCAGGATCGCGCGGCCGACGACGGCCACGACCCGCGTCTCGGGCACGGACGCAGGCAGTACGCCGAAGACGGTCGTCGGGACGCGGGCGCGCTCCACGAGGAGCAGCTCGATCGTCACCGTGTCACCCGCCGACGCGGTGGACTCGACGGACTCGAATCGCAGGTCGTCGAACGTGTCATCGAGATCGATCCCCGCCGCATCCGGTCCGAGCCGGCTTCGGAGCCGCTCGCTGTCGCTGCGCCAGGTCGCCGCCAGCGCCTCCTCGGTGGGCGGCGTAACGAATAGTCTCGTCGCCACTCCCGGTTGCGACGCGAGCCAGGCATGGACGTACTGCTCGACGGTCCCACCTGGCGTCGCCTCGCGGCCACCCGTCAGCCAGAAAGCGGTCACCAGCGCGACGGCGACAGGTACGAGCGCGAAGATCGATCCCGCGCCCGAGCCATCGACTGCACGAGCGCGCGCTCGACGGAATGCGTCGACTGCCTGCGCTGCCCAGGCGACAAGGAAGGCTGCGAGGACGCCGAAGACGACCAGCCAGAGGTCCGTGTGAAGGAATGCGAGGGCGCTCGCCGCAAGCGCCACGACCCACGCGGCCTCGAGGAGGAGGAGCGCCCATCCACGTCGTTCGCCGAGTGCCAGGTGACCGAGCCCCCACACCAGGAGCGCGCGCCGCAGGACGAGTGCCGCGGATGGGACCGCAGCGGGGATCGCGGTGCCCGTCAGCCCGCAGCCTCGGAGGGCGTTGTTCCGATGAGCTGCCGGTGGAGCTCGACCTCGCAGTCCGTGCGCGAGATGGCAAGCACCTTGTCGCCGACCTGGAAGATCGTCTCGGGCCGGACCGGCTGCGCGGAGTCGCCGCGGATGAGCACGAAGAGCGAGCATCCCTCGGGCAGGTCGATCTCCGACGGGTGTCGCCCGACGGCCGGCGAGCCCTCGGCGATCTGGGCCTCCAGGAGCTCCAGCTCGCCGCCCTGGAGCTGGGCGAGGTGCAGCAGCTCGTGGACCGGGATGTCCTGTTCGATCGCCGCGAGGGCCATCCGTGTCGGGCTGATGATCTCGTCGACGCCGAGGTGGCGGAAGAGCGTCTCGTTGCGCGGGTTGTTGACGCGTGCGATCGTGCGCGGGACATCGAAGTGGTGCTTCGCCATCTGGCAAACGACGAGGTTGTCCTCATCGTCCCCGGTGACCGCAGCGACGATGGCCGCCCGGTTCGCCCCGGCCTCCGCGAGGTGCTTGCCTTCGCAGCCGTCGCGCTGGAGGACGATGCTCCCGATCTCGTCGGAGATCTGGCGGGCGCGCCGGCCGTCCTTCTCCATGAGGACGAGCTCGTGGCCCGCGGCCAGGAGCTCCCTGGTGAGGTAGTAGCCGACCTTCCCGCCGCCGACGACGATGACGTACACGATTCAGGCCTCCGCGCCGCTGGCGACGGTGGCCCGACCCTGGCGCTCTGGCTCGACGCCGTGATGAGGACCCGTGGCCGGGCTTACGCCGCGGGCGCCGGGGTCGGCCGGGAGCCCGAGGTATACGGCAAGGGCGTCGACCAGGAGGCGGGTGCGGCAGAGCGTTGCGATCCCGAGCGCTGCATAGGCCTCTGCGCGGACCGGATCGTTGATCTTGGCCACGACCTTCGGGACCTTGAATGTCTCTGCCGCGAGCTGCGCGGCCAGGATGTTCCGGTTGTCGCCCTCTGTCAGGGCGAAGAAGGCGTCGGCGCCCTCCAGGCCCGCGCGGCCGAGCTGGTCGTCGTCGGTGCCGTCGCCCCGGATGGCACGGCCCGGGAAGTCGGCCCCCAGGCGGTTGAACGCTTCGGAGTTCGTATCGATGATCGTCACCTCGTGGCCCGACTGGGCAAGGTGCTCGGCCAGCCCGGCCCCGACCCGGCCACAGCCGACGATGAAGGCTCGCATCGGTCGCCGCTCCTCTTGCTCGATCTGCGGCTCAGGCGGAGCCGTGGCTGATGGCGGCGGGCTCGGCGCGCCGTGGTAGCTGCTCGCTGACCGGCTCACGGACCACCAGGACGCTGCACTGCGCGTTCTGGAACACGTACGGGATGACGTCGCCGATGGCGAAATCGCCACCGAATCGCTGCCGGTACGGCAGCCCCACGACGAGCAGATCGGCGCCCAGCTCGGTCGCCTCATCGACCAGCGCGGCGCCGACGTCGCGCGCCTGGAGCAGCTGGGTCCGAAGCCGGACGCGATGTTTCTCGGCCACCCCTTCCGCGAAGTCCAGCACCGCTGACGCGGCCTCGTTGCTGCTGGCCAGATCGTCGTCCAGATCGTGGCGCCAGTCGACCTCGATGACGTGGAGCGCGACGATCTCCATGTCGCGGCCCCGGGCCAGCTCGCAGCCGAGCCGAACGACGAGCTCGTCGGTCGGGCCACCATTCAGGCCGAGGACGGCACGGGGGAACAGGGGCGCCGTCGCGGTCTCTGCCATCTTCGGCCGAAGCCTACCATCGGGCCGCCCACGGCTACGCGTGCGGCTGGTCTACGTCTCGCGGCGGTAGGGGACGGTCGCGACGACCGTGTCGGCCCGGCCCACAAGTGCCCGACGCAACCGGTTGGTCGTCTGGTTGTAGAGCAGCCGGTCCCACCAGTGGCGTGGAACGTACTCGGGCAGCACGACCAGGGTGATCAGGTCGGGCGCGGACGGCATCATCACATCGAGGTACGCCAGGAACGGCGTGACGAGCGAGCGGTATGGCGACTCGACGATGACGAGCGGGACGCCGGGGATCTGCCGCTGCCAGTCCTCCCGGAAGCGCGCTGCCTCCTCCGGCTCCGACGTCACGTGGACGGCGCGGACATCGTCGGCAAGCGATCGGCCGAAGTTGACCGCCTGGACCACGGCGCGCGACAGGCCCGGCACGGGGATGACGACACGTTCCCGGCGGGAAGGCGGGCCGATCACCTGCTCGGGCCGCAGCGCGAGCTCCTTGCTGACCTGATCGTACTCCCGGCGGATGAACGACATGCCGCCGACAAGGACGGGGATGAGGAGGATGACCACCAGGGAGGTGGGGGCTTTGACGGACGTGACCACGACCGCGACGATGCCCGTCAGCACCGCACCGAAGGCGTTGATCGGCAACCGATAGCGCCATCCCGCCCCTCGCTCGCGCAACCAGTGGCGGACCATGCCCGCCTGCGAGATGGTGAAGTCGATGAAGACGCCGACGGCGTAGAGGGGGATCAGCGCATGGGTGTCAGCCTTGAAAAGGACCACCAGGATGCCCGCCACGGCGCCCAGCACGACGATGCCGGCGGTGAAGGCAAGGCGGTCGCCGCGGAAAGCAAACTGGCGAGGGAAGAACCCGTCCTCGGCGAGGATGGCGCCGAGCCGCGGGAAGGCGGCGAACGAGGTGTTGGCGGCGAGGAAGAGGAGCAGTGCGGTGAACGTCTGGAATAGGTAGAAGGGGATCG
>JACCXQ010000323.1 GCA_013696945.1 Chloroflexota bacterium
CTGACGGGGTGGAGATGCCACCGGCCACGAAGTCGACGACTGGCAGGCGCCCGTCACGAGCGACACCCTGGACCAAGTCGAGCGGAGCCTGCATCTCTTTCGCCGCCACGTACAGCTCGTCCTCGCGCATGCCCTGGAGCCGGCGAATCTCCGACGTCACGGCGCGCAGCTGGCGGACGGCCTCGACGATGTTGCCGGTGCCCGCCTCGCCCTTGGTCCGGATCATCGCGGCGCCTTCGGCGATGCGTCGGAGCGCCTCGCCCAGGTTTCGGCAGCCACAGACGAACGGCACCTTGAAGGCGTGCTTGTCGATGTGGTTCTCTTCGTCGGCCGGGGTCAGGACCTCCGATTCGTCGATGTAGTCGACGCCCAGG
The DNA here is from genome assembly GCA_013696945.1 of Chloroflexota bacterium. Classification (GTDB taxonomy): domain Bacteria; phylum Chloroflexota; class Limnocylindria; order Limnocylindrales; family CSP1-4; genus Palsa-1032. Next base: position 375 of record JACCXQ010000323.1, read on the forward strand.
GCCTCGAGCACCTGCGCCTCCACGAAGTGACCGATGCGGGCCTTGGCCATCACGGGGATGGAGACGGCCTTCATGATCCCTTCGATCATCGACGGGTCACTCATCCGCGCTACGCCACCGTGGGCGCGGATGTCCGCGGGAACGCGCTCTAGCGCCATGACGGCCACGGCGCCGGCGTCCTCGGCGATGCGGGCATGCTCGGGCGTGACGACGTCCATGATGACGCCGCCCTTGAGCATCTGGGCCAGGCCTTTCTTGGTCGCCCATGTGGAAGTGTCGACGGTCACGCTGGTGGAACCTCGGGTCGCTTGGCACGCCGCGGCGCTCGGCTGGCCCCGGGGTCCTCGCCCGTTCGAGCCGACGCGATCGCTTCGCGCCCGCGCGGATTATCGCACGGGGTCGGCACTGATCCCGTCACACCACCCCGGGACGTTCGGGTCATCGCCTCGGAGTACCCCGGCTGCTACGGTGCGTCGATGAGAGAACGGAGCCGCCTGCCGCGAGGCCCGATCGACATGCGCTCGGAGCTGGAGCAAGCGGTCGAGCGAGGCGACTTCGCGCTCGAGTACCAGCCGATCATCGACCTCCAGTCGGGCGCCATCGCCGCCGTGGAGGCACTGCTCCGTTGGCGGCATCCACTGCTCGGCACCATCCCGGTCGGCGATTATCTCCCCATCGCCGAGGAGTCCGGCCTGATCGTGCCCATCGGGCAGCATGTGCTCGACGCCGCCTGCCGTCAGCTTCGGACGTGGCGGCTCGGCTTCTCGCGGCTCCCATCACTGGCCGTCAGCGTGAACATCTCGCCGCACCAATTGGCAGCTCCCGGTTTCGTGGGCGAAGTCGCCGCAGTGCTCGACCGATCCGAGGTCATGGCCGAGTGGCTGACCCTCGAGCTGGCTCCCGGATCGGGTATGTTCCCGGCGGCGGCGAACGGCCTCGCCGACCTCGGCGTACGGCTTGCGCTCGATGACTACGGGGCCGGCGACACCCTCCGAGACCTGCGGCGGCTCCCCATCTCAGCGGTCAAGCTCCACGCGGAGTTCGTGACGGCGGCGGCCGGCCCGACCGAGGACGGGGTGTTCGCCGAGGCGTTGCTGGCCATCGCCCAGGCACGCGGCGTGGTCACCATGGGCAAGGGCGTCGAGACACGGGCACAGGCGCGCCGCCTGGCGAACCTCGGCTGCAACCTCGCGCAGGGCTATCTCTACAGCAAGCCGCTCGGCCCCGAGGGGATCGGTACCCTCCTGTCGCGCGGCGTGCTCAGCGGAGGCGCTCGCGCCGTCGGCTGAGGCCCCCCGCCGCGCGCGCGCTCGGCCGACCCGGCACGACCCGCGGTCCGTATCATCCGCAGCCATGGCCGTGTTGCGGACCCACGTCGATCCTGCCAGCGATGAAGCGCGTGCCAACGCCGCAGCGATGCGTTCGCTGGTGGAGGATCTGCGGGTGCGGACCCGAGCACTCACGGATCGCGGAGCAGGTGGCGATGAGCGCTCCGTCGCGCGCCACCGCGAGCGCGGCAAGCTGCCTGTCCGCGAGCGCATCGACCGGCTGCTCGACCCTGGCGCGCCGTTCCTGGAGCTGAGCCCGCTGGCGGCGAACGCCCTTTACGACGACGAGTCGCCCGGCGCGGGGATCGTCACCGGCATCGGATGGGTCAGCGGCGTCGAGTGCGTGATCGTCGCCAACGACGCCACCGTCAAGGGCGGCACTTATTACCCGATGACCGTCAAGAAGCACCTCCGCGCGCAGGAGATCGCGCTGGCCGACCGGCTGCCGTGCATCTACCTGGTCGACTCGGGGGGAGCATTCCTGCCGCTCCAGGACGAGGTCTTCCCCGACCGCGACCACTTCGGGCGGATCTTCTACAACCAGGCCCAGATGTCGGCACGCGACATCCCCCAGGTCGCACTCGTGATGGGCTCATGCACGGCCGGTGGGGCGTACGTCCCCGCCATGAGCGATGAGACGGTCATCGTCCGCGGCACCGGCACGATCTTCCTCGGCGGGCCACCGCTGGTGAAGGCGGCCACAGGCGAGGACGTCTCGGCAGAGAACCTCGGCGGCGCCGCGGTGCACGCTCGGATCAGCGGGGTCGCTGACCACGAGGCGCTGGACGACATGCACGCCCTGGCCCTCGGCCGGGAGATCGTGGCCAGCCTCGCATGGCGCAAGCCCGACCCGCCCTGGCCGCGACTGGATGCTCGGCCGCCGGCGGTCGCGACACCCGACCCCGACGCATCGCCTGCCGACGACGACCCGACGGGCCTCTACGGCGTCGTGCCGGCCGATCTCCGCCGTGGCTACGACGCGCGGGAGGTCATCGCGCGCCTGGTCGATGCCTCCGAGTTCCACGAGTTCAAGCAGGGCTACGGCGAGACGCTGGTCTGCGGGTTCGCCCACATCGACGGGTACCCGGTCGGGATCCTCGCCAACAACGGCGTCCTTTTCAGCCAGTCGGCTCTGAAGGGCGCCCACTTCATCGAGCTGGCGTGCCAGCGTCGCGTGCCGCTCGTCTTCCTCCAGAACATCACCGGCTTCATGGTCGGACGCGAATACGAGGCCGGCGGCATCGCGAAGGACGGCGCCAAGCTCGTGACAGCCGTGGCTTGCGCCGAGGTCCCCAAGTTCACGGTCATCACAGGCGGCTCGTTCGGGGCCGGGAACTACGCCATGGCCGGACGGGCGTACGGATCGCGCGGCCTCTGGATGTGGCCGAACGCGAGGATCAGCGTGATGGGCGGACAGCAGGCGGCGCGCGTCCTCTCGACCGTGGGCGGCACCTTCGCGAACGACGCCGAGCGCGACGGGTTCGAGGCGCCGATCCTGGAGAAGTACGAAGCGGAGGGGAGCCCCTACCACTCCACCGCGCGGCTCTGGGACGACGGCGTCATCGACCCGGCGCAGACGCGCGAGGTGCTCGCGATCGCGATCAGCGCCGCACTCAACGCACCGATCGGGCCAACGAGGTTCGGCGTCTTTCGGATGTAGCGAGCTCCGCCACGGTCCCACGCGGCACCGCCGCGATCCGATGCGCGGCCTCGACGCGTAGCATCGACACATGCGCATCCTGCTCATCGAGGACGAGGCCCGGATCGCGTCGTTCGTGAGGAGCGGCCTCGAAGCTGAGGGGTTCGTGGTAGAGCACGCCGATGACGGCGCCGTCGGTCTGGACCTCGCGCTCGAGACGGATCCCGACCTGGTGATCCTCGACCTGATCCTGCCCGGCCTCGGCGGCGAGGAAGTGCTCCGCCGGCTGCGCGGGGCCGGTCGGGCGATGCCTGTGATCATCCTCACGGCGAAGGATGCGATCCCAGATCGGGTGACGAACCTGAACGCGGGCGCCGACGACTATCTGGTCAAGCCGTTTAGCTTCTCGGAGCTTGTCGCGCGGATCCGCGCGCGGCTGCGTGTCGCTGACCAACCGAACGCCGCGATCCTGGAGCGCGCGGGAGTGACGTTGGACCTCACCCGTCGCGAGGTGCGCGTGGATGGCCGCGCGGCGGAGCTCACTGCGCGAGAGATCGCGCTGTTGGAGACGCTGATGCGCCATGCCGGTCAGG
>JACCXQ010000341.1 GCA_013696945.1 Chloroflexota bacterium
CGTCGAGGAGATGATCGTTCGATTCATCGGGATACCTCGCGTAGATGCAGCGAAACGGCCCGGGAGGACGGGCCGCTTCGCCGAATGAGGGATGTGCGATGGATGTGCGACTAGAAGTCGTCGGGCAGGGCTCCGACGATGCCGCTGGCGAGCGGGTCGCCGAGCATCTGCATGTGCATCGCCGCGTCACGGTCCGCCTGGGCTGCCGCTGCGGCATCCCCTGAGGACTGTGCATCGATGATCGCCTTGGTGGTCAGGACGTGCTCGGTGATGAGCTCCGATAGCGTCTCTTCGGGAAGCCCGTCGCCCCGGCCAGGAAGGCCGCGAACTCCGGCACGTACGTTTCGGTCAGGTCCGTGACGGCCTGATCCTGCATGGCCATGTCGCCCATGGCCACACCGGTGGTGTAGTCGACGAAGAACCCGTTGTGGGCGCTCCAGATGCGGTTGAACTCGTCTTCCGCGTCGGCGCCGAAGAGCTGGCCGATGGCCGCGCCCAGGTCGGTACCGTTGGTGTTGAGCGCCTTTCCGGCCGCCATGAACTCACCCGAGCGCTCGCCCAGGGCAGAGCCCGTCGCGAAGCTGACCAGGTAGAGGTGCTCCTGGAGGAGCTGGTTCAGCGCGACGCGCAGACCAACGGCGGGGGCGTCCGGATCGCCCGCGAATGCGGCCGGATCGCCTTCGACGATGGCGCCGGCGAGTGCATCGCCCATCATCTGCATGTGCGCGTATGCGGCGCGGGTGGCGGCGTAGGCGGCCGCCCAGTCTTTGGAAGCCTGCGCGTCCAGGACCGCCTTGGTCTGGAGCACGTGGTCAGTGATGAGCGACTCCACCGCGTCCTGCGGCAGGCCGGTGGCGCTCACGATGAGGGTCGTGAACTCCGGGACGTAGATGGTGGTCAAATCCTCGACCGCACCGTCGGCCAGGGCCTGGTCGTCGCTCGCGACACCGGTCGTGTAGTCGACGAAGAACCCGTTGTGGGCACTCCAGATGCGGTTGAACTCGTCTTCCGCGTCCGCGCCGTAGACGGAGCCGATCATGGCGCCGAGCTCTGTGCCGTTCGTGTTGAGGAGCGTGCCATAGGCGTCGAACTCCTCGGTGCGGCCGCCGAGGGCGGCGCCAGTCGCCTTGGCCACCAGCATCAGGTGCTCGCCGAGGCGGATATCGAGCGTTGTGCGAAGGTCGGCAGCGGCGCTGTCGACGTCTCCACCGCCGGCGCCCGTGCTGGGCTCCGTGCTGGGTGCATCGCTAGCACCATGGGTGGGCTGTTCGCTGGCCGCCGCGGAAGGCTCCTCGCTGGCCGCCGCGGAGGGCTCTTCGCTGGCAGCTTGGGAGGGTTCGGCGCTCGCCGGACCGGAGGTCATCGGTGCGCCACTGGTCGATGGGGTGCCGGTCGCCTGAGGCGCTCGGGTGGCGCTCGGGTTGCCGCATGCGGCGACGACGAGGGCGACCATCAGGGCGAGGGCCGTGTTTCTACGGACGGACATGGGTACTCCTTGGAGGCGTGCTGGTAAGAGCGTTGGGGAGCAGCCACGGCTGTGCTCCGCTCGCCCTGTATACGGGCGGGACGCCGCGCCGGATGGTTGGCGACGGGTCGTTCGCATTACAGTCGGGGCGTGAACATCCCTGGCCTCTCGATCCGACCGTTCACCCCCGAGACCGACTATCCCCGCCTGGCCGAGCTGATCACCTCGTCACATCTGGCGGATGGGATCGACTACCTGCCGACCGCCGACAACCTGCGCATCGACTACGAGCACACCGAGGGCATGGACCCCAAGCTCGATGTCCTGCTCGCGGAGGTAGAGGGGCGGCTCATCGGCTTCGGACAGGTCCAGCGCGACATCCGTGAGGGCACACAGATGCACTGGACGTTCGGGACAGTCCTTCCCGAGTATCGAAGGCGCGGCCTCGGGCGCGCGATCCTGCACGCAAACGAGGCACGGTTGCGCGAGATCGCGTCAGGGTTCGAGGCTGGGGAACGGGCGTTCTGCTCGTTCTTCGACGACAAGGTCACGGGCGCGCTCGAGCTCTTCACGTCGGAGGGCTACCGGCCGACTCGCTGGGGCACGACGATGCAACGCACCGGGCTGGAGGACGTCGTCGAGGTGCCCCTTCCCGAGGGCCTCGAGGTGCGGCCCGTCCGACCGGAGGATCACCGAGTGATCTTCGATGCCGACAACGAGGCGTTCCGCGACCACTGGGGACATCGCGAGGCGACCGACGACGACTTCGCTCGGACCTTTAGGATGCCCGAGCTCGATACGTCTCTCTGGCGCGTGGCGTGGGACGGAGATCAGGTCGCTGGCGTCGTGAAGTCGTGGATCTGGCGCGAGGAGAACGAGAAGCTAGGCGTGCGGCGCGGCTGGCTCGAGCACATCTCGGTCCGCCGGCCGTGGCGCCGCCGAGGGTTGGCCAAGGCGCTCATCGCCTCAGCCTTGATCGGGCTGCGGGATGCCGGCATGGACGAGGCGATGCTAGGGGTCGACATGGAGAACCCGAGTGGCGCGGTGGGTCTCTACGAGTCCGTGGGTTTCCGGGTGAAGGATCGCGGGACGCACTACCGCAAGGAGTGGGTGGAGTAGCGACGGTCAGGGGCGCGGCGGTGGCGGAGGCCGGCGGTCGGCGGAGGCCCGCGGTGGGGGGGCGCGGCGATGACGGGGGCGGCGATGGCGGGGGGCGGCGGTGATGACACCCTGCCCTACGCGCATCGACGCATAAGCTGGCCCGAGGCTGGCTGGGCCGTGGACCATCGAGCGAGACACCACCGAGCGGGACCTCGTCGGGGGCACCATCGCGGGCTGGATCTCCGACGGGCGGGTCTTCCGCCGGGCAGTCTGTGTCCTACGCGCATCGACGCATAAGCCGATGCCACAGTCGCAGGCGGTCCGCGGATGCCGACTGCCGGCCGAGCATCGGCGACACATCAGTCGAGGTGGTCAAGGAGACGTGACAACGCGGTGGGCATCACCGGTCGCGGGCTGCCCGGCGGTCGCCAGCTGCAGACGTGATCGTGGGGACAGGAGCCGAGCGGGAATGCATTGCCCAGCGCGGAGCCCAGCAGGACGACCTTGTACAGCGCCGCGTTGGGTGCACGGGCGTTCTCGATGCGGGAGATCATCGACTGGTCGACTTCGGAGAGCCCTTCGAGCTGCATCTGACTGACCGCTGCCCTCCCCCGCGCGGCCCGGAGCGCCGCCCCGAACGCATCGAGGCCAGGTTGCGACCGCCAACCGCCCGGCGGGGGTGTGAGTGGCATACCGTGAGTGAAGCATGGCGACCTTATCGCCGGCTCTACCCGAGCTTCACTCCCGATCGTTCTCCGACAAGCGGGCGTCTATGCATCGATGCGCGTGGGTCGCAGGAAGGCACCGCCGACGCGAAGGCATCGGGCGATGTGGATCGCCTTATGCGTCGATGCGCGTGAGGACTGGGAGGCACACCCGGCCGGAAGCCCCGATCGCCGGCTACCGGGTGCGGTTGAACCAGGCGCCACCCGGGCCGACCCAGCTGAAGCCCTCGCCCCAGACCGCGATCGTCTCGCCCCGGTTCGTGATGGCCAGCTCGCCGTAATCGCCGTAGACCTCCATGAAGCCCAGCCCCGTCTTGTAGTCGGCGCCTGAGGCCCGATCGGAGATCCGAACCGGCGCGCTCCAGGTGTCACCGCCGTCGGTGCTCCGCAGGTACCAGACGTTCCACGCGTCGTGATCCCCGTTGCGCGTCTGCATGTACCAGAGGCGAACGTCGCCACGCCCGACGGCCTCGATGGCGGGCGATGTCGCGACCTCGCCGGCTGCCGAGAGCCGCACTCGGTCGGACCAGGTCTGCCCGTCATCGTCGGACGTGCGGAACCAGATCTTCTGTGGTCCGCCAGGTGTCGTCGCGCCGTCGTAGGTGAAGTAGAGACGTCCGGTCGCGTCGCCGGCGAGTGCCGTGTGACCGTTGTAGAAGTCGCTCGAGCAGCCCTCGGCGACGCAATCCTCGCCCAGCTCCACCTCATCGACGCGTACCCGATCCCACGTCGCGCCTCGATCCTCCGACACGAACGCGTGGTGCCGGACGACGCCCTCGGGCGCGCCACCGGGGCCGGTGTAGCTGATGCTGCTCTCGGAGAAGACCGCCGTGCCCTCCGGTGTGACGGCGCTATCGAACGCGAAGTAGTAGCGGTCGCTCTGCGCGACCAGCGTCTGCGTCCATGTCCGACCCCGATCGTGCGAGACGGCGATCCACGGATCCCCGCCCGTCGGGCCGTTCCACGAGACGTAGACGTCGCGACCGTTTGCGCTGGAGGTCATGGTCGGCTTGTCGTTCCATCGGACGTCGCCGTAGGTGGGGACGGGCTCGGTCCACGTCCGGCCGTGGTCGGTCGACCGTGAGAACACCACGTGGAAGTCGTTCATCCAGACCGCGTAGACGTGGCCGTTGTCCGGGACGACCTCGATGATCGGGTCGAATTGGCCCTTGGGGCCGTCCTCGCAGCGACAGATGGGGCGCCCGTTGCTCCATGTTCGACCGCCGTCGCGTGAGATCTCAAGCGCGATGTACGGCGTCGGGCACTTCCGGCACGACTCCCGCTCCTCGTATCGCGTGACGAGGATGTAGACGTAGGGGGCGTTCGAGTCGGCAGCGACGGCCGGCTCCCAGTCGTCCGTTCCGACCTTCACGATCCGTTCGCCGGCCCAGCCGGGTGCCACTGCGCCGGTGAGTGGCTCGCGCGAGCCGAAACGCCCCTCGGCGATGGCCTGGCGAAGCGCCTCCAGCCGCTTCTCGGTCCCCTCGCGCTGCTCCTCGAGCTCCTCGTCGCCGCCGCGATCCTCTCCACCGGCCGGCTCGTCACCGCGGGCGGGCGCGGGAGCAGGCAGGCCTGCACCTGTTCCCCCGAGTCGAGCGTCGGCCGTGTGGGTCGAGGTGGGCACGGGCGGGAAGGCCGATGTCGGAGCAGGTGCCACGAGGGTCGGAGAAGGTGCGGGTGCGGCGAGCCCCGTTGAGGGCGCGTTCGGGCGCGTGTTCCCGTCAAGCACGACAGCGAGGCCGATGACAGCGACGACGGCACTGGCCAACAGCGCGGCGATGCTCCTGGACCTGGGCATCTCTCTCCTCCGAACGGGCGCCGACAACGCTAGTCTCGTCCGAGGATCCGGTCAATCACGATTGGCACCCAGGAGGAGCCACGATGGATGCGATCGAGCGGGCGCTCGAGGGAGCACGCGGATTTGTCTCGGGCCACGTGGAGGAGGCTCGCTATACCGATAGCGAGGCGGTCGCGGTAGCCGACTCGAGCCTGCGCATCCGCGTCACGGGTCCCGACGGGGAGGAGCTCACGACCGACTTCCCGGCATCCGTCGGTGGGTCGGGATCGGCGCCGTCGCCTGGATGGTTCCTTCGCGCGGCGGAGGCGAGCTGCGTGGCTGCGCTCGTCGTGATGCGCTCCGCTTCACAGGGCCTCGACGCGATCCACGTGAAAGTGACGGTCGACTCGATCTCCGACGATCGCGGGATCCTGGGCCTCGACGACTCGATCCCAGCCGGCCCCGAATCGACGCGAGTGGCGATCCGCGTCAGCGGCGGCGACGTGGAACCCGAGCGACTGGACGAGATCTGCCGCTGGGCCGTGCTTCACTGTCCGGTCGTGGACGCGGTCCGGCGCCACCCCGCTCATGGTCGAGATAGAGACCGGGTAGGCGCCGAAGAGCCTGCCCGGCTGCCGTCGCCCTGGCCCATGCGCATCGACGCATAGGTCGCGAGCCGCCGCATACCATCCACATCATGCTCGGCCGCGCTGTATTCCTGGCCGCCCTCGTCGCCGCGTCGATCGCGGGCGCGGCCTCGCCTGCCCTCGCGGCCAGCGACTTCCCACCTGGCTACGAGGCGTACCACACCCATGACGAGCTGACTGCCGAGCTCCGGGCCATCGCCGCTGCCCATCCCGACATCGCCGCCCTCTCCGTGGTCGGGAGGAGCTACCAAGGCAGACCCATCTGGGTGCTGAAGATCAGCGACAACGTGGCCGCTGACGAGCCTGAGCCCGAAGTCCTTGTGGACGGTCTGATCCACGGCCGCGAGCACCTCTCCGTGGAGCAATCCCTGGCAGCCATCCGCTGGCTGGTCGACCGCTATGGAGTCAGCGAACGACGGACCGCGCTGGTCGATGGTCTCGAGATCTGGGTGATGCCGGAGATCAACCCCGACGGCGGCCAGTTCGACATCTCGGACGGACGCTTCCAGCACTGGCGCAAGAACCGCCAGATCAACGGATCGGGGGAGTCGGTCGGCACCGATGTCAACCGTAATTTCGGCTACCAGTGGGGCTGCTGCGGCGGTTCCAGCCCCAAGCCCAGCTCGAGCACCTATCGCGGCGCGTCGCCCTTCTCCGCGCCGGAGGCCCAGGTGGTACGCGACTTCGTGCTGAGCCGGCGCATCGACGGGGAACAGCAGTTGGGCATCGCGGTCAGCTTCCACAGCTATGGCGAGCAGATCCTCTTCCCGTACGCCTACACGACCGAGGATGTGCCGCCGGACATGGTCCGCCTCGACCGCCGCGTGATGACACGGATGGCGCGCGAGATGGGGGCGCGGAACGGGTACACGCCGATGCAGTCGAGCGACCTGTACATCGCCTCGGGCACCTTCGATGACTGGGCGTACGGGGACCAGGGGATCCTCACCTTCACGATCGAGCTCGCGCCGCGCACGCTCCTGGACGGCGGCTTCTACCTCTCGGCCGATCGCATCGGGCAGGAGACCCGGCGCAACCGCGCTGCCATCCTCTGGCTCCTGGAACAGGCGGGGGATCCGGCTGGGGTGCTGGGGCCCGATGCCCTTCTCAGTCCTGCCGCGGATCGGACTGAGCGCTCTCGTCCGGCGCGACGATGACGGCCGTGCCGTAGGCCACGATCTCGCTCATCGTCCCGCCGATAGCCGACGAGTCGAAGCGCATCGAGACGATCGCGTTCGCCCCCAGTTGCGTCGCCCGCTCGGACAACCGGCTCAACGCCTCGCCGCGAGTCTGCTCGAGGAGTTGTGTGTACTCGTGGATCTCGCCGCCGCCGAGCGACCGGATCCCGGCCATCACGTTGCCGCCTAGCCCTCGGCTCCGGACCACCACGCCGAACACCGCTCCGATCATCCGCACGATCCGGTAGCCGGGGATGGTCGGGGTCGTCGTGATGAACATGGTTCCTCCATCGGTGGCCTGCTGACAGGTCGGTGCGCCGTCAGTATCGGCGTCCCGCACAGGGGCGGGGTCACGCGCGGGGGCGGCATCCGTTAGCGTGACGCATATGGACGAAGTGATCGACGAGGCGGCACTGTCCGAGTGCGGCGGGCTCAGCTACGACCCGGATCCCGACAATGGCCGGTTCAGCTACGGCGTCGTGGCCTCCCC
>JACCXQ010000017.1 GCA_013696945.1 Chloroflexota bacterium
CCCGCTCCGCCTCATGCAGGACGATCGCGGCCGCCTCCGAGTAGCGGTGCTCCTCGATGCCGAGTGGCTCGAGCGACTCGATCCGGAACGGGAGGGCGGCGATGACCACGAACGTCGCCGCGACACCCATGCGAACGATCGACGGCCAGGCCTCACGAGACCAGACCGCGCCGAGCCCGATACCCCCTGCCAGCGCCACGACCCACGGCGCCCAGTAGCCGACCGACTTCGGCACCTCGAAATGGATCGATTCGCCAAGCCTGGTCTCGGTCGGCGTGAGGTTCGCGATGCCCATCGCGGCCATCCCCACCAGCGCGCCGATCCCGATGACCAGCCACGCCCGCGCTTCGCGCGCCATCACCACGCCCAGGGCGAGAGCGAGTAGGAGCACGGGGTAGTCGGCCACGGTCGACGCGGCGCTCTCGGCCAGCTTGCGCGGGATCGCCGGGTCGAGCTGCAGGAGGAGCATGACCGTTGCCGCGATGGCGCCGACGACGACGATGGCGCCGAGGACGACCCAGCCCATGCCGAGAGCCATGGACGGCGAGAGCGATCCCGCGAGCTCACCGCGGCGCGGGCCCGGCCCGCCGAGCCACGCGGCGACCAGCAGACCGAGTGGCAGGACCGGCGCGGCGATCCAGGCCGGGGCTGAGACGCCGGCCATCAGTGCCGCTTGGGGCGCCGCGGCGAGAGCAGCACCGCCGAGCCCCGCGAAGATCGCCCGGCGCAGCTGGTCGCCCTGCGCGATCGCCAGCACGCCGCAGGTCGCGGCGGCAAGGGCGCCGATCACAGGATGGACGAGGATCGCGCAACCCAGCGCGGCTGCCAGGAGGACCGGCCTCGACCGCCCTGCGAGGTCGATGGGACGGGCCTGGTCACGCCGCTCGGGGATCGACAACACGATGGCAGCGGCAGCGAGCGGGAACGCGAGGACCGTGGCGCGCGCGTCGGGAAGTCGCAGGAAGGTGAACGTGAGCGGCACCGTCAGCAGTGACCAATAGGCGGCCGATGGCCCTGCGAGCACGCGGCAGAGGTGGTAGCCGGCCGCCGCGAGGAGGACGGAGAGGGGCAGCACGAAAGCCGCCACGGCGAGAGTGGCGGGGAGCCCGGTGAGCGTCGTCAGCGAGCCGAGGAGGGCGACGTAACCCAGGAAGATCCGGGAGGGGCCGTAGATCGGCGACGGCGCCACGGCGAGCGAGTCCCAGCTGGCGAAGCTCCGCACGTGCTCGATCGGCGCGACGTGGTTGGGCAGCACGTCCAGGAACGGCACGACCGGGGAGGCAAGTTGCAGGATGACGGGGATCGACCAGAGCGAGATGGGCAGGATCCAAGCCAGGAGCGATCCGCTCCGTTGGCCGGGTTCGCCGAGTTCCAGGAAGGGCCGCATCACGAACCCCGCCGCTATCAACGCGATGTCGATCAGGGCCAGTGGCAGCGGCCCGAAGTGGCCGACGCCGCCCAATGCCAGCAGCAGCACGACGTCCTTTGCGACCGCACCGATCAGCCCGCCCAGGATCGCCTCGGCGATCGACCCGTAGGGCGACCAACGGATGAGGCGGACGATGACGGCACCCGCTGCCAGCTCCATGACCGTCGCGAGGCCGACGGAGACCGCGGCCGGGAAAGTCGTCCCGAGCTGCGAGGCCACACCCTCGACGGCGCCGCCGAACGTGAACGCCACGGCGCTCGACTGCATGACCACAAGACCGGCTACCGTCGCGATCACCCCGACCAGGCCGGTGACGATGAGCGGCGCGTGGCCCACCTGCGGGTCGCGGCGGAACGGCGACGGGTCTCGACGCCGCGGCCAGCGTATCCCTCGCCCGCGGGTTCCGGACGTGGCTCGGTCGCGGCGCGAGGACCGCCCCAACGGGGAGCGGCCGCGCCAGAGGAAACGCGTGACGATCGCGGTGCACCCCTGTGACGGAGCGGCCATGCTAGCAAGGCGGCGGCCCCCGTCGGGCGGCTGGTGCGGTGCCGACCGGTGTCCCCGGTACGGACGCCTTTTCGGGAATGGGCCGAAGGCCGGATGCGCCGTCGGCCACGCCGTGCCTACTGTTGTCTCTGCGCCGTTGCATGCTCTGGCAGGCGAGCTGCCGGCGCAGGACTCATCCGGTTCCAGGGGGGCGTCGATCCGACGTCCCTCTTTTCGTTCGGTGCCTGGGTCAGCGCCCTGCCTCAGGCTGCGCGGCGGCGCCACGCGAACAGGCGCGTCGCGCCGACATCGCACCAGACCAGGCCCGACAGCTCAGGCGGGGCCGTGCCGAGCGTGAGTGCGCGGATCCAGCGCTCCGATGAACCCGGGAATCGGGCCGCGAACACCTCTGGATAGCGCGCCAGCAGGGCGCGGTTCCGGGTCGTGGAGCGCACGACCCAGCAACCGGCGACGCGATGCGGTCGTCCCGCGCCGATGGCGATCGCGAACGCCTCGACATCCGCGAGCTTGCGGTCGAACGACCGCGCGCCTGCGCCGATGTCGCCGATGGTGTTCCAGGCTTCCAGGACGATCAGAAGGCGCCGCTGATCGTGGCGCCAACGGACGTCGATCGACCGCGCCGGGTCGGTGGGCCGCGATGCCATCTCGAAGGCCGGCACGTACCCAAGCTGGCGCCCGAGCCCGAGCAACAACTCCTGGATCGCCAGGTGGCCGGCATCAGCAGTGAAGTCGATGGTCTCCGGCGCCAGGTCGATCCGCAGGGGCCGTCCGAGCGCGGTTGCGACCCTCTGCCACGAGTCGACGGTCGACCCGCCTCCCTTTCCGCGCTCCATGCGGCTGATGGCCGACGCCGAGACGCCTGCCCGATCGGACAGGTGGCGGAGTGTCAGTCGGCGCCGCCGCCTGGCGTCTCGAGCCGCCCGACCGAGCCGCGCGAGCTGTTCCTGGTTGGTCAGCGCGGCCGCCAGTGCTATGTCACGACGCTTGCTCCTGGACATTGCCGTCCTATGGTCGATCGAGAGGCTTACCCGGCGATCAGCGCCCGATCACCCGCAGTTTCGCCCGGGCTCACCGTTGAACGTCCACGTCACAAGCCCATCGCGGGGCGGTTTCCGCCCGTGCTATGGCACGTCCGGGCGACAAGGTCGAAGCTCCCGCCGCCAATGCCGCAGGCTGGGCTTGGCTGTGCCATAGAACGGCACGGCGGCCGGGCAAATGGGGATCTGTGCGCCGCGGCGGTCAGGCGTGATCGCGCGGTGAGACGCGCGGTGGGCGGTATGCTCGGACGCACTTCTTCGTCCGGGCAGTTCTTCGTCCGGGCCGCACTTCGATCGACCGGGCCGCACTTTCATCGACAGGAGGATCGCGAGGATGGCCATCCAGGTGGCACCCGGGACGATGAGCGCCGAGGAGATGGTCGCGCTCTGCAAGCAGTACTCGCTGTACGAGTGGTCGGCGCAGTCGCACGTCGACCCCATCCCGGTCGAGCGCGCCGAGGGCGTCTACTTCTACACGCCCGACGGCAAGCGCTACCTCGACTTCAACAGCCAGCTGATGTCGGTCAACATCGGCCACGGCGACCGACGGGTCATCGATGCCATCAAGGCGCAGGTCGAGAAGCTCGCCTACGCCAACCCGTTCATGGCGCACGAGCCGCGGGCCCGACTCGGGCAGAAGCTGGCGGAGATCCTGCCCGGTGACATCGAGGTCAGCTTCTTCACCAACGGCGGCGCCGAGGCCAACGAGAACGCCATCAAGCTCGCCCGCCAGGTGACGGGTCGCCAGAAGATCCTGGCCCGGTACCGCTCGTATCACGGTGCGACCGGCGGCGTCATCGCCGCGACCGGCGACCCTCGCCGTTGGGCGGCTGAGACCGGCGTCTGGGGGATCGTCCGCGTCCCCGACAGCCACAAGTGGGCGCGCCGCGATCCGGAGCCGGTCGCAGACAGCCTTCGCGAGCTCGAGGACGTGATCATGTTCGAGGGGCCACAGACGATCGCGGCATTCATCCTCGAGCCGGTCGTGGGCACGAATGGGATCCTCATCCCCCCGGACGGCTACATGCAGGGCGTCCGCGAGATCTGCGACCGCCACGGGATCATCCTCATCGCCGACGAGATCATGACCGGGTTCGGCCGGACGGGCGAGTGGTTCGCGGTGAACCACTGGGACGTGGTGCCGGACATCATCACGCTGGCAAAGGGCCTCACCGCCTCATACCTGCCGCTCGGCGCCGTGGCCATGAAGCGCTCCATCGCCGAGCACTTCCGTGACAAGGTCTTCTTCGGCGGACTCACCTACAACAGCCACCCGATGGGCTGCGCAGCGGCACTCGCGACGATCTCGGTCTACGAAGAGGACGGCCTCGTCGAGAACGCCCGACGTATGGGCGAGGTCATGCGCCGTCACCATCAGGAGCTGTACGAGAAGCACCCGAGCGTGGGGGCGGGACGGAACATCGGCCTGTTCGGGATCATCGAGCTGGTGCGCGACCGCGAGACCTACCAGCCGCTCGCCCCCTACAACGGCACGAACGACGAGATGAAGGCCGTCGGAAAGTCGCTTCGTGATAACGGGCTGTACACGTTCGTCCGCTGGAACACGATCATGACCAACCCACCCCTCACGATCA
This sequence comes from Chloroflexota bacterium, assembly GCA_013696945.1. GTDB lineage: Bacteria > Chloroflexota > Limnocylindria > Limnocylindrales > CSP1-4 > Palsa-1032. Next base: position 4,569 of record JACCXQ010000017.1, read on the forward strand.
CCGAGGAGCAGCTCGCCGAAGGCTTCGCGATCATCGACAAGGCGCTCGACGCCGCCGACGAGGGCGTTCGCCGGGACTAGACTGCCGACGTATGAACTGCCGACTACTGACGACCGGCCAGCGCAACGGGATGACCCAGGGGCGAGGCTCAGCGCAAGCCGGCAGCCTCGACGTACGGATCGAGGACCTCGTCCCAGCCGGTCTGGTAGGACTCCCGGACAGCCGCGCCCCGCTCGCCCAGCCGCTCCCAGCCGCTGTGTTCCAGTCGGAGCTCCGTGCCGCCGTCGACCGCCTGGAAGCCCACGACGATGTGCTGCTGCCTGTCTCGCGAGTCGCCCGGGTGCCAGGTGAGCTCGATCCGGTCCGGCGGCTCCCAGGCCAGAACTTCGCCCCAATCGGATTCGGTGCCGTCCCGCGCGATCTCGTATAGCCGCCCGCCGACCCGCGGCTCGAAACGGCAGTCGACCGCATCGTCCCTGGCCACGGAGTACGTGGCCAGCGGCCACCAGGACGCGATGTCGTCGGTGAACAGCGCGAAGGCTTCCTTCGGCGCGAGCGGCACGCTAACGGTCTTCACCACGGGGTCCATCGATACCTCCTCCATCATCCTTCCGCGCGAGCGACCGCCGCCCGCCCGTATGCCTCGAGCACATCGGTCCACAGCCGGTCGATGTAATCCCGCAGTTCCTCGAGACCCTGCTCGTCGATCGCATAGACCCGTCGCGTCCCCACCCGCTCATCGCTGACGAGGCCGGCGCCCTTCAGGACCGCCAGGTGCTGCGACACCGCGGGCCGACTTACCGCCAGCCCTTCGGCGACCGCCCCGACCGACCGAGGCCCCTCCCGCAGGCGCTCCAGAACGGCCCGACGAGTCGGGTCGGCGAGGGCACGGAGGACTGCGTCGTAAGCCATCGCTTACCGTTAGCCTATACTTACCCGGCCGAGCCCGTCAAGAGGCTGGACGTCGGTGCGCGTGATGGGATGTGCGCTCCCTCGGTCGCCGTCCGATCCCTCGGTCGCCGCCCGATCCCTCGGTCGTGGTCGCCGGGCGGCTTTGTCGCACTCCTCGCCCGATCGAGGGCAAGCTGCACCTGGTCGGCTGAACGCCCCCAGCCATCTCGCGGGGCGTGGGTTTCGGCGGGGCCCTGGTTTCGCGCGCGAGGCGTGCGAGGTCCTGGTCTCTCGCGGGGCCTGGGTTCGCGCAGTGCTCGCGAGGTCTGGTATCTCGCGAGGCTTGACATCTCGCGAGGCTTGATCCCCTGCTTGGGCCGCCGCCGTGCCGTCCTATGGGTGAGTGGAGCGCAGGCCATTTGGTTGGCCGGCGCGGACGGGCGCCTCGGGCGGGATCACCGGCGGTTGTCGGGTCTAACGACCGCTCCTCCGCTCGTTCGGCCAGTCCGAGGGGACGCCGGTGCTCAGATCTGACCTCATGCTCCCGCTAATGACCTGCGCTGTGCTCCGGTGTGCCATAGCACGCAACGAGAGTGGGGCAGGGGCCCGAGCGGGAGGTGGATGCCGAAGGGCATGCGGGAAAGGAACGAGGCTGCGGGGTCGATCGATCCCGGTGACGGCGGACACCCCGCCCGCCGCGCTAGAGTGCTTCGACCGACCGTGGACGGGCGAGGGGCAATCGGAGGGAACATCGCCAGGATGACGCAGCAGCCC
>JACCXQ010000040.1 GCA_013696945.1 Chloroflexota bacterium
GTCCTCGCCGTCGCCGTGATCGTGGCCGTTCCCGTGGTCGTGGCCATGGCCGTGGGAGTCTTCGGGCGCGGCGTTCGGGTCGGTCGAGGGTCCGATGGCCCACGCCGCCTGGAGCGGCTCACCCCATGGCGCCTGGAAGGACTGGACCTCGCGGCCGAACGACTCCGGGGCGTGGATGTGGTCCGCTGCCTGCGGGCCGACGACGAACTGGTTGCCGCAGCAACATCCGTCAACGGCATGCTCCGCGCCGCGTTGGTACGGCAGCCGCGGGTTGCAGCCGCAGGGGCAGTCGTAGCTCGCGAGGAGCGCGTCCTCGGAGCGGGGCTTGATCTGCAGTGCCAGGTCCATCACTTCGTCCTCCTTGTCGTGGCGGGTCCGGGGCGGGTCATCGCTCGATGAAGAGTCTGCCGTCCTCGACGCGCACGGCTCGTACCCGGATGGGCAGGGTGGCTGGTCCATCGAGCGGCTCGCCGGTCCGCAGGTCGAACCGGCTCTTGTGGCATGGGCAGGTCACGGTCGCGCCGTCGAAAGTCCCCTCGGAAAGGGGGCACTCGCGGTGGGTACACGTCTCATCGAAGGCGATAGATCCTCCGTCCAGGGTGGTGACTGCGACCGGCGTCCCATCGACGTCGACGACGATCACCTCGCCGGCCTCTGGGACCACGAGCGCGAAACCGGCGAACGTCGGTTCCGTGTCGATCGCCAGCTGCTGCTCCATCATGAGGCCGCTCCGATACAGGGGGGGAGTATACAGCGAGTCTCATGATGGCAGTCCCTGTCACCCGGATCGGGTCGGGCGAACGGCTCGAGGGCCGGTTCAGCTGACGGCGTCCTTCATGCGGTAGTAGGCGTCAGCGAAGGGAAGGAACCAAGGCGGGCCGAAGTGTCCCGGGATAGGACGGAACTTGAGGCCACGCCACGGGTTCGCCTCCGCATGCCCGTCCATCATCTCGGCCACCTGCCGGCCCATGTGCGTGGCCATCTGGACGCCGTGGCCGTTATACCCGATCGAGTAGAAGACCCCGTCGCGCTCGCCGGCGTGCGGCATGCGGTCGAGTGTGATGCCCACCTGGCCGCCCCACGCGTAGTCGATCCGCTTCTCGGCGAGCTGCGGGAAGACCTCTTTCATGCCCTTCCGCAGGATCAGCGCGCTCTTCAGGTCGCTCTCCGGGTTGGAGAGGGTGAATCGCGCGCGACCACCGAAGAGGAGCCGATCGTCCGGCGTGATGCGGAAGTAGTAGAGGAGGTTCTTCGAATCGGACGCCATGCGGCGCGTGGGCATCAGCTCGTCCACGAGCGACCGCTCGAGCGGCTCGGTGGCGACGATGAAGCTGCCGACGGGCACGATGCGGCGCCGGTAGTGCGGGACCGCTCCGTCGGTGTAGCCGTCGGTCGCGATGACGACCTTGTCGGCAGCCACGGTGCCCCGCTTGGTGCGGACCTCGTGGCCCCGTCCGTCGCGCTTCTTGATGCCGGTGACGCGCGCGTCCTCGCGGAGCTCCGCACCCAGCCGATCCGCGACGCCGGCCATGCCGCGCACGAACTTGCCGACGTGCAGGCCCGCCCCACGCGGGTCGACCAGGCCGCCGTGGTAATAGTCGGTGCCCACCTCGGTCCGCATGCGCTCCTTCGGGACGAGCGTCGTCTCGTGACCGAGCACCCGCTTGAGCGCCTCATGCGTCCGGGCGTAACGCTCGTAGTGAGCCGGTTTGGCGGCCAGGTTGAGCTTCCCGGTCCGCGCGAAGTCGCAGTCGATGGACTCCTCCCGGACGAGCCTTTCGACGGTGTCGATGGCGGCGTCATAGGCGAGATACATCCGGCTGGCCGCCTCCTCGCCGTAGCGGTCTATGGCGCTGCGGAACCCGATGGTCAGCCCTGTCGTGGCCATGCCGCCGTTCCGGCCCGAGGCACCCCAGCCCAGCTTCTCGGCCTCGAGCACCACGACCGACGCGCCCTTCTTGCGCAGGTGGACCGCCGCCGACAGCCCCGTCAGGCCACCGCCCACGACCACCACGTCAGCGCGCTCGGGCAGCGGCACGTTCGTGAAGTCGGGGCCGGCCGGTGCTGTATCGAGCCAGTAGGAGTAGTGGTTCATCGCTTGCTTCGCCGTGGAGGCTGCTCAGGCTTCCCGTCGGCCGCCGTTGCCCTGGATGCCGGCGCTCAGGCGTGAGTCGGCGAAGTGCCTGCCGAGCGCGGCCATGGCAGCGTCGAGATCACCGTTCTCGAGCGCGAGCGCGATCAGCGCGTGCTCCATGACGCGGTCCTCCCTGCCCGGGTCGGCTGCCGTGAGGCTGAGCAGCGAGCGCGTCTCATCGATGAGGGTCCCGAAC
>JACCXQ010000044.1 GCA_013696945.1 Chloroflexota bacterium
GGGCGGCATCTCGAGTTGCTGCGCGGCCGCTTCGTCGTCGAGGGCGTGGATCTGGATGCGGGACTGCTCGCGGTCGCGCGCGAACGTTTGGGGCCGGACGTGCCGCTCCATCGCGGCGACATGCGCCGATTCGACCTGGGGCGCGAGTTCGACGTCGTCACGTGCCTCTTCAGCAGCATCGGGTACGCGCGGACGCTGGCGGGGCTTCGGAGAGCGGCGCGCGCGATGGCCAGGCACGTCCGACGGGGCGGCCTGCTCATCATCGAGCCATGGTTCACGCCGACGCAGTTCGACCCCCAGGTCATGGGCCGCGCGATCCTCGTGGAGCGGCCGGACCTCCGTGCGGTGCGGATGAACGCGTCGCGAATCGTCGAGGGGCGGTCGGTGATGGACTTCCGCTACCTCGTCTCGCGGCCCGGGGGGATCCGCCATATCCGCGAGATCCATGACATGGGGCTGTTCACCGACGACCAGTACCGCGGCGCACTGGAGGCTGCCGGTCTCGCGGTGGAACACGACCTCGAGGGGCTGACCGGTCGCGGCCTGTGGCTCGGGACGCGGAGGGAGTAGCGCGATCTCGCGACGGCGGACCGTGTCACACCAGGTACCACCCTCGTCGGTGTTGGGCGCCGGACGCGTGGTCGTGGCAGGTGGCGTGATCGACCTCTCGGCGCCGATCACGCTCGAGCCCTGAAGCCGCGGGCACGTTGACCCGCATCCGAGCGCGACGCGACTCACCGAACACCGCCGTGATCGGTATCTGGACGGAGGCTGGCGACGCCCTCCTAGTCCCGCATCGCGTCCAGCACGCGGCTGAGCTCAGCGGCGTCCTCTGCGACGGCCGTCGGCCGAGCTGCTGCGGGCGCCGCGTCGAGCTGGCCGCGCGTCGTGACCCCGGTGAGCATCAGCACGGACCGCGCGCCCAGCCGGTTCGCGGCAGCGATGTCCGTGGCAAGTGAATCGCCGATCACGATCGCGCGACGCGGATCCTCCCCGACCGACTCCGCTGCCGCCTCGAAGAGCCGCGGCTCCGGCTTGCCGATGACCACGTCCGGCTCGCGCCCCGACGCGACCGCGAGCGCCGCGACCATCGACCCGGCACCGGCCCACAGACCGTCGGCCGCGGGATAGACCGGGTCGCGGTTCGTGGCGATGAACCGGGCACCCCGCCGGATGGCTTCGGCGGCGGTCGTCAGCCGACGGTACGTCAGGCTGAAGTCGACCCCGACCACCACCGCGTCGGGCGCCGCCTCGAGCCCGTGCCCGTTCGGCGCCACCGTCCGCAGACCGACATCGCGGAGCTCGCGCGCCAGGCCGGGGCCGCCGAAGACCATGGCCGTCGGCCGCCCCCCAGTCGGCCGCCTCCCGTCGTCCGGCACGGCCATCGCGCCGTCCTCGGTCAGGACGAGGGCTGTCGCGCGTGCCGCCGTGACGATCCGGTCGGGGCTGACCGGCATACCCATGCCCGCCAGCCGCGCGTGATACTCGTCGCGATGCCAGCGCGAGTTGTTCGTGACGTAGACGATCGTGTCGCCCGCCGCAACGCGCTGTCCGAGCAGAGTGGCCATCCCGGGGACGGGCGTGGCACCGCGATAGACGACGCCATCGAGGTCGACGAGCAGGAGCATCGGCGGATGGTAGCCGCGGACGCGACCTCGGCCCGCCACGCTCGGCCGGCCCGCCATGCGGCACAGGCATGACGCGCGGCGACGAGGAGCTGCACCTCCTCCTGGTCGACGGGGACAACCTGCTCCACCGGCTCCGCGGCGGCCGCGACGAGGGGGGGCTGGCATGGCTCCTGCCGCGTCTCCGCGCGTCCCTGCCCGGTGGCTGCACGGCGATCGTGATGCTCGACGGCCACCCCGATCCGGGTCAGGCGTCGCGCAGCCGTGTCGCACCCGGAGTCGAGATCCACCACTCCGGGCGCATCGATGGGGATGGCGCGATCCTGGAGCTCCTGAACGACCGATCCTTCCCAGACCGCGCGAAGACGGCGGTCATCACCGACGACCGCTCCCTCGCCGACCGGGCACGCCGCATCGGGGGCGTCACTCGCCGGCTGGACTGGCTCCGCGACCGACTCGACCGACCGCTCGCTCCGCGCCCGGGTGGGCCT
>JACCXQ010000063.1 GCA_013696945.1 Chloroflexota bacterium
GTCCGGGTCCGGCGCGGTCACGGGCGGCTCGTCGATGGGCGCCGGTGTCGGCGCGTCGGGTGGCGGCAGCGGGTCGCGCGGCAGATCCACCGCGGCGGGTGACTCGCGCGCCGCGCGCGCCTCGATGAGCGCGGACGGGATGCCGCACATATCGAGCTCGATGGCCTCACGCAGCGCTGCCTGCCGGAAGGCCGATGCCGGGTGGTACATGGCGTACGCCTTCGCCTGTGCGGCGCCCGTCTCCGGATCGACCGGCCGGAACGTGCCATGGACCTGGCCGATCCGCGTCCCGGGCATGAACGTCTGCAATGAGAAACGGCCGAGCGTCACGACGAGCGCCGGATCGAGGACCTGCAGCTGCCGCGCGAGGTAGGGAGCGCAGGCGGCGATCTCGTCCGGCTCCGGATCGCGGTTTCCGGGCGGCCGGCACTTCACCACGTTGGTGATGAAGACGTCCTTCCGCGCCCAGCCTATCGATTCGATGAGGTCGGTCAGGAAGCGTCCGGCGGCACCGACGAACGGCCGGCCCTGCTGGTCCTCGTTGAAGCCAGGCCCCTCACCGACGAAGACGACCTCCGTCTCTGGATCGCCCTCACCGGGGACCGCGTTCGTCCGGCTCGACGCGAGACGGCAGCGGGTGCAGGCCCGCACCTCCGCTGCGATGGCTTCGAGGGCATCGCCGCGTTCCTGGGAGGTCATCGGTGACGCCGGGTCCGTGCCGGATGCTCGATGGACATGGCTCTCTCATCGTGGGTTCCACCGGGCACGCGGCGATGATACCCGCCCGTCACCGACACCGGCCGGGAATCAGCACGACCGCCCCTTCCGGGACGGTCGTGCCGCTGGGAGTCCTTGGTGCGTCCGCGCCATTCTGGCACGGAGCGCGTGTGTCAGGCGGGCGTCTTCGCGAGATGCCGCTGCATGGCGGCCCGGCGCGAGAGGTTGACCCTCCCCTGCCGGTCGATCTCGGTCACCACGACCATGATCTCGTCACCGACCGACACGACATCCTCGACCGTCGGGACGTGGTAGTCGGCCAGCTCGCCGATGCGGACGAGGCCTTCCTTGCCCGGCAGGATCTCGACGAAACAGCCGAAGCCCATGATCCGGGTCACCTTGCCAAGGTAGAGCGAGCCGATCTCGACCTCGCGCGTCAGGCTTTCGATCCACTGGATCGCCTTCCGCGAGTTGTCGGAGTTGACCGCGGCGATCTCGACCGAGCCATCGTCCTCGACGTTGATCTCGGTGCCGGTCTCTTCCTGGATCTTGCGGATCGTCGCGCCACCCTTGCCGATGATGTCGCGGATCTTCTCGGGGTTGATCTTGATGGTGATGATGCGCGGCGCGAAGTCGCTCATCTCGGTCCGGGCGGTCGGCATCACCTCGGTCATCTTGTCCAGGATCGAGAGCCGCGCGATGCGCGCCTTCTCGAGACCGGCGCGGATGATCGCCTCGCTGATGCCGGTCACCTTGATGTCCATCTGGAGGGCGGTGATGCCTTCCGACGTGCCGGTGACCTTGAAGTCCATGTCGCCGAATGCATCCTCCTTGCCGAGGATGTCGGTCAGGACGGCGAAACGGTCGCCCTCGGTCACGAGGCCCATCGCGGCGCCCGCGACGGGTGCCTTGATAGGAACGCCGGCGTCCATCAGCGCCAGTGTCGAGCCGCAGGTCGAGGCCATCGAGGTGGACCCGTTGGACGTGACACATTCGCTCACGACGCGGACCACGTAGGGGAACTCATCGTGCGGCGGCAGGACCGGGATGAGCGCCCGCTCGGCGAGCGCGCCGTGTCCGATCTCACGCCGGCCCGGGCCGCGCATCTGCTTGTTCTCGCCGGTGCTGTAGGGCGGCATGTTGTAGTGGTGGAGGTAGCGCTTCGACTCCTCCGGGGAGATGGTGTCGATGCGCTGGACATCCGACGACGGCCCCAGCGTGGCGACCGTCAGCGCCTGTGTCTCGCCACGTGTGAAGAGTGCCGAGCCATGCGCTCGCGGCAGGAGACCGACTTCCACCGAGATGGGTCGGATGGTGTCGCTGTCGCGGCCGTCCATGCGGATGTTCTCGGCCAGGACGAGCTCACGGACGACCTTCTTGTGGAGCAGCTGCGACAGGTTCTTGGAGAAGCGGCCAGACTTCTTGGCCGTGTCGAGCGCCTTGTCGGCGTCCTCAGGGGACGTGCCGTTGGCGCGCGAGCGGATCGAATCCGCTACCTGCGCCTTGTACTGCTTGACTCGCTCGGGAAGGTCGCTCGCAAGCCTGAGCAGCAGCTCCGCGGTCGCCTCGGCGTCTGGAAGGGCACGGTGGTTCGGCTCGGTCTCGACCTGGAAGTAGCGCGCCAGATCGGCGAGCTTGTAGACGTCCTGGTCCGGGTACGCCTCGCGAGTGAGCGTGAGGGTGTCGAGATAGCGGCCGGCCTCGATGCGCGAGCCATCGCCCAGCGCGTTCTCGAGGAAGCCGATGTCGAAACCGATGTTGTGGCCGACGAGCATCGCATCGCCCGCCCAGTCGACGAGCTGGCGTGCCGCATCTGTGGGACTCGGCTTGCCCTTGACATCCTTGTCCGTCAGGCCGTGGAGTTGTCGGCCGATGATCGGGACGCCCGGGTCGACCAGCGTGGACCAACGGTCGACGATCTTGCCGCTTTGGACGCGGACGCCGGCGATCTCGACGATGGCGCCCATCTTCGAGTCGCGGCTGGTGGTCTCGACGTCGAAGACCACGAACGGACGATCCTGCTCGACCGCGTCGACGAAATCGACGATCGAATCGGTCGACGGCTCGATGAATGGGACGCGCTTCGGCTTGCCGACCTGCTCGCGGAGCTGATCCTGGAGGTCCAGGACCGGGGCGAGCGAGCGGTGGCCGAACATGATCGCCTCGGCCATCACGGCCTCGGGGAGGATCTTCGCGCCTGCCTCGACCATCATGATCGCGTCGCGGGTCCCGGAGACGATGAGGTCGAGCTCTGAGTCAGCGAGCTGGCTGATGGTGGGATTGATGACGAACTCGCCGTCGACCCGGCCGATCCGAACCGATGCGATGGGTCCCAGGAAGGGGATCTCGCTGATTGTCAGGGCTGCCGACGCGGCGATGGTGCCCAGGATGTCGGGGTCGTTCTCCTGGTCCGTCGAGAGGACGGTCAGGACCAGCTGCACGTCGTCCTTGTAGCCCTCCGGGAACAGGGGCCGGATGGGGCGGTCGGTCAGGCGTGCGGCAAGGATCGCCGCCTCGGACGGGCGCGATTCGCGCTTGATGAAGCCACCGGGGATCTTGCCCGCGGCATACATGCGCTCCTCGAAGTCGACCGTGAGCGGGAAGAAATCCAGGCCCGGACGCGGTTCCGAGCGGTTCGCGGTGCCGAGCATGAGCGTATCGCCGTAGCGGACGGTGACGGAGCCACCGGCGAGCAGCGCGAGCTTGCCCGTCTCGATGGTGAGCGTGCGTCCACCGAGCTCGGTGGTGAGTGTCGTGACTGCCATGAGTCCTCCATAGGGGACGGAGGACGGACCTGGCGCGCTGGGTCGGGTGTCCCTCCTGGGACGCCTTGGGCGAGTTCTCGGTATCGAGCGACGGAGCGCACCCCGCCTGGGGGTCGCCTAGCGGCGCAGACCCAGCCGACTGATGACGGCGCGATACCGGGCGTTGTCCCTGCGCATCAGGTACGCAAGGAGGCGGCGACGCTGGCCAACGAGCTTGAGGAGGCC
>JACCXQ010000069.1 GCA_013696945.1 Chloroflexota bacterium
GAGCTCTCCTGGGCCAGGAGCCGGCGGATCGGGCCGGAGGCCTACCCGCAAGCGCTCGGGAGTCGGACGCCCCCGCTGCCCGCCGAGCTCTTCGTCCGGGTGTACCGGGACTACGAGCGCGCCAAGGCGCGGCAGGGAGTCATCGACTTCGACGACATGCTGACCCTCACCGTGGAGCTGCTCGAGACCGACGAGGAGGCTGCGCGGCAGGTCCGCGGCCGCTACTCGTGGTTCAGCGTCGATGAGTACCAGGACACGAACCCGCTCCAACAGCGGCTGCTGGAGCTGTGGCTCGGTGATCGACGCGACGTCTGCGTGGTCGGCGACGAGGACCAGACGATCTACACGTTCGCGGGTGCGACGCCCGACTACCTGACGGGGTTCGCGTCCCGGTACCCGGATGCCCGCGTCGTCGCACTGACGGAGAACTACCGCTCGACGCCGCAGGTACTTTCCCTTGCGAACCGGCTGATCTCGGCGACCGGGCGCTCCAAGGTCCTGACCGCCACCCACGCAGCCGGCCCGGAGCCGACACTGCGGCCGTACGACGACAGCGACGCTGAGCTCGACGGGATCGTCGCGCGCGTACGCGAACTTATCGCGGATGGCACTCCAGCTCGGGAGATCGCTGTGCTCGTACGGCTCAATGCACAGATCCCACCGATAGAGGCGGCGTTCACGCGCGCGGCCATCCCCTATCGCGTGCGCGGCCAGCGCTTCTTCGAGCGGCGCGAGGTCCGCGCCGCGGTCGAGGCGCTCGATCGCGTGCCTGTCGGGCTGGTCGGTGCAGAGCTCTCGGCCGCGGTGCTCGCCGTATGGGCGAAGCGGCTGGGATTCGAGCCCGATGCCGAGACCGCGGGCGCCGAGGCACGCGAACGCCAAGCCGCTCTTTCGACGCTGCTGTCGATCATCGAGTCGGTCGTGGAGACCCGGCCATCGGCAGGGCGCAAGGAGGTCGCGGCGGAGCTGGCCGATCGGGCGCTGGCGGAGCGATCGGGTTCGGAGGACGGGGTCGTGCTCTCGACGCTCCACCGGGCGAAGGGGTTGGAGTGGGACGCGGTGTTCCTGCCCTCGCTCGAGGAGGGGCTTCTGCCGGTGGCACAGGCCAAGGACGACGAAGCGCTGGTCGACGAGGAACGCCGGCTGCTGTATGTCGGCATCACACGTGCGCGGGTGCACCTGGCGCTCTCGTGGGCGGAGAACCGCACCTCGGCGCAGGGCAAGACATCGCGGCGCTACCGAAGCCGCTTCGTGCGCGACCTCATGCCCGCGCAGCGCCGCGAGCTCGCGCCGGGGCGCGGTAGCGCCACCGCGGCACGTCGGACACGCGCGCCGACGGCCGGCGCCACGGCCGCCGATGGCGTGGCACTCGCCGACGATCCGATCATGGCGGCTTTGCGCACCTGGCGCACCGCGCGCGCCCGCGCCGACGCTATGCCCCCCTACGTCATCGCGCACGACGCCACACTCGCCGCTATCGCAGAGCGCCGGCCGACGAAGCTGACGGAACTGGCACGGGTGCCGGGCATCGGGCCCGCCAAGCTCGACAAGTACGGGGCGGAGATCCTCGAGGCGGTCGTGCGGGGAGCCGAGTGATCACCGCTCCGTGAGAACGTTCGTCGTTTTCAGCCGGCCGACGGGTCTTCCTCCAGCACCGACAGGATGTTCCCCGCAGGGTCCTTGAACCACGCGATGGTCGGTCCCTGGCCCCGGGAGATGCCCTTCTCGTCGGTCATGCCTTCGTAGTGCTCGAAGTCAACGCCCTTGGCCTTCAGCTCCTCGACGGCCCGTTCCACGTCTTCGACCGGGAGGTTGAGGATCGTGAACGTCGCCGGCTCGTGGTTCTCCTTGGGATAGGCGATGACCAGCGCGCCGCCGCCGAGATGAAGCTCCAGGAGGCCCATCGGACCGTCTCGGACTTCGACGCCGAGCGTCTGCCCGTAGAAGTCCTTTGCCTTCGAGATGTCATCGACCGAGAAGCCTGAGAACGCCTTCGAGTCCTTGAGCATCGGGCTCCCTCCTGTCTGCTAGGGACGACGAGCCCCCGCATCCGCCGCTGCGGCCACGGCGGCCGCGATGTCCAGCTTGCCATAGCCCCAGTCGGCATTCGGTGTCGGGCCCGTGGACTCGTCGCTGACCGCCGTGGACCCGCCCCACCGCGACGTACCATCCGTGGACATGGCGACCCAGACCGCAGAGCAGCTGGTCATCGAGCGGGTGCGGGAGGCGATGCCGCCTGACTACCGCGTCTACCCGAACGTCCATTGGGTGAGTCGCAGCCGGGTCGGCGGGCCGGCGCGGGACGGTGAGACGGATCTGGTCATCGCGCACGCGGAGCGCGGCCTGCTCATCGTCGAGGTCAAGGGCGGCATCATCCGGCGGGACGAACGCGGCCGCTGGTACAGCGGCAGCAACGAGCTGACGCAACCACCGTTCGAGCAGGCCAGGACCAGCAAGTACGCGATCCTGGGCAAGCTGCGCGAGGATCCCGACTGGTCGAGCATGGACCCTCGAGCGGGCCATGCTGTCGCATTCCCGGATGTCGACCTCGCGACCCTGCCGCGGGGCGCGCGGGTCCTCGGTCCGGACGCACCGACCGACCTGGTCCTCGACGGCACCGACCTGGAAACGCCCCAAACGACGCGGGCGAGCGTGGAGCGCGCATACGACCACTGGCTGGGCGATGGCGCGGGCGCGGGTGTCCCCCTGGGCGACCATGGCCTTCGGGTCCTAGACCGCCTCTTCGAGCCGCAGGTCGAGCTTCGTCCCCTCCTCCGCCGACAGATCAGCCAGGAGTCGGATGAGCTGGTCGCGCTGACGAAGGCGCAGTTCGATGTGCTCGACCATCTCCGCGGGGTACGCCGCGCTTCGATCGGCGGCCCGGCCGGCAGCGGCAAGACGATGCTTGCCGTGGAGAAGGCGAGGCGCCTCGTCGGCGAGGGGTTCCGCGTGCTGCTGCTCTGCTTCAACCAGCCGCTCGCCCGCTACCTCAGCGGGCAGCTTGAGCCGCAACTGGTCACCGGCCGCCTCGAGGTCTACACGTTCCATGAGCTGAGCCTGCGGATGGGCCGCGAGGCGGGCGTGCTGCCCTACGAACCACCGGTCAAAGACCAGACCTGGTGGGATCGGACCCTGCCGAAGGCGCTCGACGACGCCGCGCAGACGATCGGGGGCCGCTATCACGCGATCATCGTGGACGAGGGCCAGGACTTCGAGAGAGCGTGGCTGGAGACACTGCCGTTCCTGCTGGTCGAACCCTGGGAGGACGTCTTCTACGTCTTCCACGACCCCAGCCAGGCGCTCTACCGGCCGGACGTGACGGACACGCTCCAGTTGGAGTCCAGCTTCATCCCCGACAACTGCCGGAATCCCGGCTCGGTCCATGACCTGGCGAACCGCTTCTACACCGGCCCAGAGACCATCACCGCACTGCGCGGATC
>JACCXQ010000112.1 GCA_013696945.1 Chloroflexota bacterium
CGCCGGCCGGCTCCTGGAAAGGCAGGAAGTTCGCGATCAACGTGACCGTGTCGGATGCGTCAGGACTGACGAACGCGAACAGGTCCGTGATGTCGGCGGCCGGGTCGCCGGCGATGAGAGGAGCTTCGCGGTGGCTGGCCGCCAGTGCCGCGCCGCTCACCGTTGTTATCGCCAGGAGCCCAGCGGCTCCGGCAAGGGCGATGCGTCGATGGTTGATCATTCGAGGTCGATTCCTTCTTGCGGTGATCGATCCGTCAGGGACCGATGGTCGATCGCGGGTGCCTCACCGGGGTGTCACCACCTCCCTTTCTTCTCGCCGAGGCGTGGGGCGATGAAATCCATGCCGGCATACGGCAGGTCGCTCGGGTGACATCCCCTTGTTCGCCGGACGAGCCGGTCCGGATGAGGAGGGCCGCGGACGGGCGCGCTCCGCGCCTGGCTCATCCGTCGTTGAGCCGGGCGCGAACATCTGGCGTGCCCCTTTTCCATCCCCTGGTGCTTCGGCTACGCGCGAGCTCGTATCCCACGAGCCTCGTGCTCGCGGTGGCGCTGCTCGCTGGCGCTTGTGCTGGCGGCCCGGTCACCGCCGCTCCCGACGCCCGGCCGTCCGGTAACGGGGTCAGCCCCGCACCATCCGGCGCCGTGTCCCGACCGACGGTGTCATCTCCCACAGCTGCGCCGGGAGCCTCTCGTGCGCCCGGGACTCCCGCACCCCTCCTGGTGCCGCCCCCATTCGCGAGCCGGGTGTCGGTGCCGGATCTCGGGATCGACCTGCCGATCGTGTCCGGCGACCTGCTGCCGCCTCCCAGCTATCCACTGTGTGACGTCGCCGCCTACATCACACGCTTCGAGCAGCCGTACGAGCCGGGTGTGACCTATCTCTCGGCGCACGCCCAGGCGGGCATGTTCCTGCCGCTCCTCGAGGCGTCACTCCGCAACGATGGTGATTCGCTTCTCGGCCTGCCCGTGGACGTCTTCACGGACGACGGTCGACGGTTCGGCTACCGGATCGAGCGCGTCATCCGACATGCCACCGACTACGCGATCATCTCGGAGCTCCCTCCGGCGGAACGATCCCTGATCCTCCAGACGAGTGAGGGTCCGTACGGCACGACGGAGAAGCTGCAGGTGCTCGCGACGCCGGTTGACGAGGGGGTCGTCCCGGTGGCCGAGGCGGCACCTCAGGCACGGCCGCGCGACTGTCGCCCGCAGGCGCTCCGCGATGATGACGGCCAGGACGGCGCGTTGCCCATGCCGTCCCCGACCACTTCGCCGATCATAGTGTCCGCACCGACGCCCCCGATCGTGCCGGTCGCCATTCCCTCGCCGGGTGGCGAGGCTCCCGCGCCAAGCGGTCTGGGCACCGCCCACGTGGCGAGCCGCGTGGTCGTCGAACGCCTTGGCATCGACCTGCCCGTCATCTCGGGTGACCTCCAGCCACCGCCGAACTACCCCTTCTGCGACGTTGCCGCGTACGAGACCTTCCTTGCCCAACCGGATGAGCCCGGCACGACCTACATCTCGGCACACGCTCAGGAGGCGATGTTCCTGCCCATCCTCGAAGCGTCCGAACGGCGCGACGGTCGTGACATGCTCGGGATGCAGGTCGACGTCTACACGACCGACGCGCTTCGCTATCGCTACGAGATCTGGCAGGTGCGGCGGCACATCCTGGATCGCGCCATCGCCACGGAGGGACTCGGACCCGATGAGCACCGGCTGGTCCTCCAGACCAGCGAAGGCCCCTACGGCACGACGGAGAAGGTCGCGGTCGCGGCACGACTCGTGGGGATCCAGGTCGCGGACCCGGGCACCGCCACACCCGAGGCAAGACCCCGTGACTGCCGCCCGCCCGGAGCACAGGGCGCCGAGCGCCCCTAGCCGCCAGGCCCGGCCACGCTCCGCCATGGTGCTCGACGGGCTCGCCGCTAGACTCTGGCGCGTGGACGCCACGGCCGGCAAGATCGGGTACTTCATCACTCTGGAGGGACCGGACGGAGCCGGCAAGTCACTCCAGGCCGCGAGGCTCGCGGATACGCTTCGTCAGGCTGGTCGCCGCGTCACGCTGACACGCGAACCCGGTGGCACCCCGCTCGGCGAGCGCATCCGAGAGATCCTCCTCCAGGGCGACGACGCGGCCCGGTCGCCTGAGGCCGACGCGCTGCTCTTCATGGCCGCGCGGAGCCAGCTCGTCCGTGACGTCATCCGTCCCGCTCTCGGACGCGGCGAAGTCGTGGTGTGTGACCGTTTCGGTGATTCGACGATCGCCTACCAGGGCTACGGAGGCGGTGTCGATGTCGACACGCTTCGCGTCCTGGAACGGGTCGCAACGGGCGGGCTCCGCCCCGGTCTCGTGATCCTCCTCGACCTGCCGGCATCCGAGGGGCTCACCCGGCGAGCGCGTGGCGAACCAGGCGAGCTGACGCGGTTCGAGCGATCGGATGCGCACGACATCGCGTTCCACGAGCGGGTGCGCTCGGGTTACCTCGAGCTTGCCCGCCTGGACCCCGATCGTTGGCGGGTCGTGGACGGATCCCGCGACCGCGACGCCGTCGCCGACGAGATCGGGCGGGTGGTGCAAGCGACCCTGACGCCGAGTGAACCGATCGGCCCGCTCGTGCGCATGAACCGGTGAAGGGACATCCGAGCCCGACGACGGGATGCGCAAGCACATCGCCGGACCCTTCTGACGAGTCGTTGCTCGAGGGGGTGGCGGCAGGAGAGCAGGGCGCGCTCTCGCTGCTTTATGACCGTTATCAGGGGCTCATGTACGGAATGGCCACAAGGATCACCGGCGATCCATCGCTCGCACAGGACGTCGTCCAGGACGCGTTCGTGGGGATATGGAAGAACGCCTCCCGTTACACCAGCGACCGTGCGTCGGCGCGTACCTGGATCCTGTCGATCACCCATCACCGGGCGGTCGACATCATCCGGCGACGCCGTCCCACGGTCGAGATGCCCGAGACGGAGGCATCCACGACGCCCCAGCAGCTCCTCCTGCCCGACATCTGGCCCGAGGTCTCCCAGCGGATCGACGCGGACGTCGTGCGTGAGGCGCTCGCCGCGCTCCCCCTCGCCCAGCGGCAGGCTATCGAGCTGGCATACTTCGGTGGCCTCACGCAGCAGGAGATCGCCGTTCGCACCGATGCGCCGCTCGGTACGGTGAAGAGCCGCGTGCGCCTCGGCCTGCTCCAGCTCCGCCGCGCCCTTGGCGACGATGTGGCCGAGCGTGACTCACGGGTGACGGGATCATGACGGTGCCCGATCGCCACTCGCTCTCGCACGACGAGGCCATGGAGCTGGCGGGCCTGTATGTCCTTGACGTGCTCGAGCCTGCCGAGGCGGACGCGATGGCCGGGCACCTCGCGACGTGCCCGGAGCCTCACGACGAGGTCGCTCAGCTCGGCTCGATCACGCCCGCGCTAGCCGCGCTCATCGAGCCGGTCGACGCGCCACCGGCGCTGAAGGCGCGGGTGATGGCTGCCGTGGCTTCCCAGCCGCAAGGGAGCGCTGACGTCGCCTCCGTGGCGCCGGTCGCCCGCGTCCTCATCCCCGGGCCGCGCCGGGCGGACGCGCCGGTCCAGCCGCGCTCCCAGCAGCGTTCGTGGCTCCAGTGGGGCCTCGCCGCAGCGGCGGTGCTCGTCATCGCGGCGCTCGGTACGTGGAACCTGGCGCTCCAGTCGCAGGCAAGCGACGCGCAACAGCGCTCCGCGCTCATCGCCCGCGCCATCAGCCTCAGCGCCGACCCGACGGCCGACGTGGCGCGCATGCGCGGGATCGGTCCCGCTCAGGCGGCGAGCGGGTTCGCCGTATTCCCGACCGATGGTCCCGGCTATATCGTCCTCGTCGATCTGCCGCCTGCGCCAGCCGGCGAGACGTGGCAGGTCTGGTCGATGGTCGACGGGCAGGCGACGTCCGCCGGGCTCATCTCGGTCGGCGCGGATGGCTACGCGGTTTTCTCCGGCCTCCAGCGTCTCCCCGGCACGGACGCCGTGGCACTGACCCGCGAGCGTGCCGGTGGCGCCGACCAGCCGACGATGGATCCGGCCGTCTTGGGGGAGATGAGCGCCTAGACCTGGTCGTGCTCCGCGACGGAACTCGATAGGTGC
>JACCXQ010000115.1 GCA_013696945.1 Chloroflexota bacterium
GAGGACATGCGCTGGGCGAAGGTGGGGCGCGTCGTGCGGCTGAACGAACACCTGGAGGGATGGGGCGTCCCGGTGGACGACTTCAACCAGGGCGGGATGAACAGGATGGCTCTCGAGGCCGACTCCGCGAAGGGCGTCTACGGAGTCGGTGACTTCCTGGGTGGGTACGTCATGGTCTTCAACAAGCAGATGTTCGACGACGCCGGGTTGCCTCACCCAGCGGCGGACCGCTCGATGAGCTACGCCGAATTGGACACGATCTGCCGCACGCTGGCCAAGCCGGCGCAGGATCCCAGCCAGGCCGTCTACGGCTGCGCAGTCGGCGACAACATCTACAGCATGGAGGGTGACGATGTCTGGGGGTCCGATGGGCGCCAGGTCATCGGGAACGCCGACTCGCAGGCGATGGTCGATGCGTTCAACATCGGCACGGCGCTCATCCGTGACCGGATGGCACCTAGCGGACAGGTGATGGACGCGATCGGTGGTGAGACGGACCTCTTCGCGCTGGGCAAGATCGCGATGACCGGCACGGACTTCACTGAGGTCGAGAAGTACCGCGCGAACGGCATCGACTTCGGCATCATCCCGTTCTACGCCGTCGAGGGACCGGAGCCAGTGCTCGACACGTTCACCGCGCCCTGGGGCACCTTCACCGAGTCGCGCAACCCGCAAGCCGCACTCGCTTTCCTGCGCTTTCTCGCCACCGACGCGCAGGTCATGCGCATGCAGATCTCGCCCGATCCGCCGTTGCGCACCTCCATCGCGGAGGCATACCGCTATGGCGACGACGACCCGATCAAGCAGGAGTACCTGGCCCTGTTGGGATTCGCCCGTCCCGCCGTCTTCGTCCCCAACGGGGTCGAAGCGTGGGACCCGGGAGAGGTCGTCCGCAAGATGACGATCGAGGATCAGACGGACGCCCGCCCCATCCTCGACAAGATGGTGGCCGATACCCAGCCGGAGCTGGACCGGGTCTGGCAGGACTGGGAGCAGCTCGGCCAGTAGGCGATCCGCCGAGCGCGACGGACGGCTGACGCCATGACGACATTGCGCGGCGCCTGGAGGTCGCTCACGGGCGCATCCCTGGGGCGGCAGCAACGCCAGGAGGAGCGCGCCGCCTACCTCTTCCTGGTGCCCTGGTTCGTCGGCCTGGCGCTGATGCTCGTCGTGCCCATCACGTACGCGATCTACATCAGCATGACGAACGAGTCGCTCTTCGAGGTGGGCGAGTTCGTCGGCCTGGATAACTACTCACGCCTCTTCGACGACCGCCTCTTCCTCCGGTCGCTCGAGGTCACGCTGCGCTGGATCGTCCTGAGCACGCCCGTGTTCATGATCGCCAGCCTCGCCATCTCGCTCCTACTGAACCAGCGGTTGCGCGGCATGAACGCCTTCCGGACGATCCTCTACATCCCCGCGGTCCTGTCGGGCGTCGCCGTGACCGTGCTCTGGTTCGTCCTGCTGAGCGGCGAATCGGGCGCCGTCAACCAGGTGCTCCGCTCGTTGGGCTGGAGTGATCCGCCATTCTGGTTCGACGACGCCGACTGGGCGATGCCGGCGGTCGTCCTGATGGGCCTCTGGGGGGTCGGCGGTGGGGCGGTGATATTCCTGGCGGGCCTCCAGAACATCCCGCCGCATCTCTACGAGGCGGCTGGGATCGATGGCGCCGGTCCCATCGCCAAATTCCGCCACGTCACGTTGCCGCTGCTCTCGCCGACCCTCTTCTTCGTCCTCATCAACCTCGTCGTCGATGGGCTGCTGATATTCGGGCCGATCTTCGTCATCAGCGGCGGCGGGTACAAGGGCGGCCCCGACGACTCGCTGCTCTTCTACATGCTGTACCTGTACCGGAAGGGCTTCCTGGAAGGGCAGCTCGGCTACGCGGCGGCGCTCGCTTGGATCCTGACGATCGTCGGGACGCTCCTCGTCTGGCTGACGTTCCGGCTGGAGAAACGCTTCGTCTTCTACGAGACGGAGGCGCCGGCATGAGCGGGATCATCGATGAGCGATAGCGTCATCAGGCGCCGCGTGGCGGTGGTCGCGACCGCGCGCCCAAGCCGGCGCCGTCCGCCCGCTCGCGGCATCGTCCACGCGGTGGCCGTCTACGGCCTGCTCGTGGTGCTCGGACTGTTCGTCCTGCTGCCCGTCGGGTGGATGCTCACGGCGGCTCTCAAGCCCGACACCGTCCCGGTCTTCACCTACCCGCCCGAGTGGTTCCCCACGCGTTACTTCGACCTCAGCAGCTTCGAAAAGGCGCTCTTCGATCCCGACGAGCCGTTCCTCCGCTATGCCCTCAACACCGCGATGCTCGTGTTCATCAACATCGTCGGCACGGTCGTGTCGTGCTCGCTCATCGCCTACGCATTCGCGCGGCTCCGTTTCCGCGGCAGCCGGGCGATGTTCGCAGTGCTGCTGGGAACGATGCTGCTGCCCGGCCCGGTGCTGCTGATCCCGCAGTTCCTCATCTTCTTCAACATCGGGTGGTACGGGACGTACCTGCCGTTGACGGTGCCGTCGTTCCTTGGCAATGCGTTCAACATCTTCCTGCTTCGCCAGTACATGCGGACGGTCCCCAGGGAGCTGGACGAGGCCGCGCGCATCGACGGGGCCAGCCACTGGCACATCTACCGCCATATCATCCTGCCGCTCTGCGCGCCCGCGCTGACGGTCATCGCGGTCTTCTCGTTCCTGGGGACCTGGAACGACTTCTTCGGGCCGTTGATCTACCTGGACGACCCGAACGACTACACCGTCGCGGTCGCGCTCGCCACCAAGGTCAGCCGGGTAGGCCTCGAATGGAACGTGCTGATGGCGGCGAACCTGATCGCGATCGTGCCGCCACTCGTGGTGTACTTCCTTGCCCAGAAGCGCCTCATCGGAGGCATCGCATCGGTAGGGATCCGCGGATGAACCGGGGAGCACGTGGCAGGGGCGCGCCGTGATGCGCATCTCCGTCAGCAACTGGTCCACCACCGAGGATGACGCCGATCGGTCGGTCGATGCCATCCTCCGCTGCTTCGGGGCCGCCCGGGAGCCCGCTTCCATCGACGCCTCCGCCACTTCCACTCGATGACGGAGCCCACGCCGGACCGGCTCGCCGGCGCGGTCTGGGGGCACCTGGTCGGCGACGCGTTCGGCGTCCCCTATGAGTTCGGGCCCCCTCGGTCGCCATCGGAGCTCCGCTGGGGAGCGAGCGGCAGCCACGGCCAGCCAGCCGGGACATGGAGTGATGACGGCGCGCTGATGCTCGCGCTCCTCGACTCGCTGCTCCCCGATGGTGCGCGCGTGCCGCATGACGTCCGCTTCGATCTCGCCGATCAGGGTCGCCGCGCGCTGGACTGGGCCGACCGAGGGGCGTACACACCGGACGGCGACGGGCGCTTCGATATCGGACGGGCGACGGCGGCCGCCCTCATGGCGCTGCGCGCCGGTGCCGCACCGGCCGATGCGGGTCGGACGGACGAGCGCGCGCAGGGCAACGGTTCGCTGATGCGGATCCTCCCCATCGCGCTGACCGGGACGGATCCGCTGCCGTTCCCTGAGCTGGTCGAGCGCGCTCATCAAGCCTCGCGCGTCACCCACGGCCATCCGGCGTGCCAGGTCGCGTGCGCGCTCTACGTCTTCATCTGCCGCGAGCTGCTGCGCGGGCAGCGTGATCGGCTGGCCGTGCTTGCGCAAACGCGACAGAAGCTCCGGCTGCTGTATGAGGGGCGAGGGCGCGATCCGCGGCGGCCGGACCATCTCGCGGCCCTCGACTCGCTCGAGGCCTGGACCGAGCGGACCGGCCGGACCTTCGTGCTAGACAGCTTCTGGTCGGCGTGGGACGCCTTCTCGGGCTCCGCGAGCTTTGCCGAGACGATCGAACGCGCCGTCGCGTACGGGAACGACACCGACACCACGGCGTGCATCGCTGGCGGCATGGCCGGCATCTACTTCGGGGAGGAGGCGATCCCGCCCGAGTGGCGGGCAGGGCTGCGAGGTGGGGACATCG
>JACCXQ010000137.1 GCA_013696945.1 Chloroflexota bacterium
CGGCGGACGCGCCGCGCGTCATCGAGGTCGTCGAGACGGCCACCGTGACCATCACCGATGCCGATGGGAACGCACTTCCCCAGATCGCGGTCAAGGCCGGCGAGGTCGTCGAGTTCCAGGTCATCAACGAGGCAGGCTTCGATCACAACTTCTTTATCGGCGGCAAGCCGGAGCTCGAGGGCAACGCGACCTCCGGCCTGCCTGGCGTCCCGACGTTCCAGGACGGGACGAAGACGTTCACGTGGGAGGTGCCGGCCGACACCGCGGATGCGCTCGAGTTCGCGTGTACCTTGACGGGACACTACGCCACCATGCACGGCGCGATCGCCGTGCAGCCCTAGGGGACCGGCAGCGTGGCGGTCCGGGCCCTCCCTCCCGGCGCGATCCGGCGGCGCGCCTTCTTCGGCCTGCTGGATGCGGACGGTTGGACCGCTGCGTTCCTCAAGGCGCTCTTCTGGTTCCTGCTGAGCATCTTCCTGCTGGGATACGTCCCGGACCGGGCCTACTACTTCACGGTCTCCAAGACGATCGACCTGGGCTACAACGCCGTGCCCCTGGTCAACTTCTGCCCCGCCGCGAACGAGACACTTCCGTGCCCGGCGCCGAAGGGGGCCGTGGTGCCGTGGCAGGCGAGCCCCGCGGAATTGAAGCTGCCCGCCCCCGCCGCTGACGCAGCCGCGTTCCAGTCCGGCACCAACCTGTACCTGATCGGCGGCCGGGACGCCTCCGGTCCGACAGACCAGACGCTCGCAACGACGGTGACGGCCGAGGGCAACCTCGCGCCATGGGCCGACGGCCCGGCGCTCCCCGAGCAAAGGACGGACTTCGCGTTCGCGAGCCTCTCCGGTGTCCCGTACGTGATCGGCGGGACGGACGCGAGTGGTGCGCCGACGGCGACGGTCTTCCAGGGCGTCCTGGAGGAAGGGGTGCTGACAGGATGGCAGCCGGTCGAGGACCTCGGGCTTCCTGCGTCGGTCAGCGATGCCACGGCGGTCGCGACGGGCGCCGGGATCCTGCTCATCGGCGGACGGACCGCGGATGGTCTCGTCCCGACCGTCTGGGAGGCACGCTTCGGAGAAGGGAATCCGCCCACACTGGGGGCCTGGGCAGAGCTGGGGCTGCCGCTCCCCGAGCCGCGTGCCGAGGCGGCGGCGGTCCTCGTTGGCGAGAGGCTGTATGTCATGGGAGGCGAAGGACCCGGCGGCGTGACCGGCGGCGTATACCGGCTCGAGCTCCCCGACGGTGAGCCCGTCACGGACCCCGCGTCGGGCCAGCTCCAGGGGTGGGCATCGCCGGTGGCAGGCTCACCGGGTGGCCTCCCCGAACCACGCGCGCGGGCCGCTGCGTTCACGGCCAACGGCGTGCTCTACGTCCTCGGCGGCGCCAACGCCGATGGCCAGCCGCAAGCGACGACCCTGTGGACCATCCCGGACCCCGCGACCGGCGATCTCCCAGCGTGGAGCCGTCGCACCGAGACCGAGCTGCCAGATGCCCGCGCCGGCAGCGCGGTCGCGAATGTGGGTTCGTATGCCTTCCTGATCGGCGGCGATGGCGCGTCCGGCCAGCTCGATGGCAGCCTCCGAGCAAGCATCTCGCCGCAGCCGCCGTTCTTCCGCTTCGGGCTGTTCGGCCTGACGGTCCCTGCACTTGCGATCCAGGGCGAGATCGGCCAGCAGCTCGGCTACATCAATGCTGCGGGCAGCGGCACGGCCATGTTCATCGGCCTGATCCTCATCGCCCTCGCCTACTCGCACCGCCAAGGGACGATGCGCTTCATCGAGCGTGTCTCGCGCGGCCGCATCCGCGCCCCGCGCGAGGAGGAGTACCCCGCCTACACCGAGCGCCGCCGCTAAGAGACCCCTCTCGCTCGGCAGCGGGGCGTCAACGGCGGCGGATGCGCGCCACGATCACCGTGCCATCGTCGATGGGCCCTTCCATGACGTCGAGCACCTCGATATCAGCCGGGAAACCGAGTGCCGGGCCGCGCACGGCCAGGACCCCACCATCATCCAGGAGGGGTGCGATCGGCCCGAGCTCGGCTCCGGGTGTATCGACCGCGGCGAACCGGAACGCACGCGCCGGCAGGTGCGCGATGTCGCTGAGCGGCGCTACGGTCCATCGGAAGCCTTCGGGGA
>JACCXQ010000138.1 GCA_013696945.1 Chloroflexota bacterium
CAGCATGCCGTCAAGTTCGCCTACACGTTCTGCCTCGGCGGGCTGTCGTTCTTCCTGTTCCTGGTCCTGACGGTGACCGGCGTCTACCTCATGTTCTTCTACGTGCCCCACGAGGCGACCGCGTACAGCGACATCCTGCGCATCCAGCGCGAGGTCCCGTTCGGGCTGCTCACCCGGAACATCCACCGCTGGGCAGCCCACCTGATGGTCTTCTTCGTCTTCCTGCACATGATGCGGGTCTTCTACCACGGGGCGTACAAGCCGCCGCGCGAGTTCAACTGGGTCGTCGGTGTCGTTCTGCTCTTCCTGACCATCGCCCTCTCGTTCACCGGCTATCTGTTGCCGTGGGATCAGATCGCATACTGGGCGATCACGATCGGCCAGAACCTCGCCTCCTACGTGCCCATCGTCGGCCGGCCGACACAGCTGCTGATCTTCGGAGGCGTGGAGGTGAGCCAGAACACCTTGCTCCGCTTCTATGTGCTTCACGTCATCGCCCTGCCGCTGACCATCGCCGTCTTCCTGACCGTCCACTTCTGGCGGATCCGCAAGGACGGCGGCATCTCCGGGCCGCTGTAGGCCCTCGAGGAGCGATGCGATGAGCGACGAGAAGACGCGGCTGCCGGCAACGACACCCGAGACCCAGGCGCCCGAGCGCCGGACGACCCTGCCGGCCGCGCCTCCGGAGCGACGCACGACCGAGATCGACAAGCAGCGCGTGCCGATGGCGGCCAAGCCCTACCGCCTGCTCGCGCTCGTCAAGCAGGATGCCGTGGTCCGTGTCCAGAAGGAGCCGGACGACACGGTCATGACCTGGCCGCACCTCCTGTCGATCGAGTTCTTCGCGGCCGCCATGATCAGCGTGTTCCTGCTGCTCATGGGCATCTTCATCAATGCACCGCTGGAGGAGCTCGCGAATCCGAACGTCACCCCGGCGGTGGCCAAGGCGCCGTGGTACCTCGTGGGCCTCCAGGAGCTGCTCGCCTACTTCCACCCGACGGTAGCGGGCGTGCTCTCGATCGCCTACATCGTGGTGGGCGCGGCGATCGTCCCGTTCGTCGATCGCGGGCCGCGCGGCGACGGCGGATCGCCGCGGCCGAGCGACCGCAAGGTGGGAGTGCTGATCTTCAGTATGTTCGCGGTCTCGGGACTGGTGATCACATTCCTGGGCGCCTTCTTTCGCGGCCCGGGGTACGCCTGGACCCTGCCGTGGCAGGGCCTCTATTTCGCCCTGTAGGAAGAGGATCGAGCACGGATGGGTAACTGGAAGCTGACTCGTGCACAGGAGCCGACGGCCCTCACTTCCGAGGTGCTGCGTGAGATGCGCACGGGCCGGCCGGCTGGCCTCTCCCGACGTCAGCTGATCAGGCGGACCCTGGGTGCGGGTGTCGGGCTCTGGGCGCTCGAGCTCGGCGCCGGGACGCTCGGTTTCCTGTGGCCGAACCTCTCGTCCGGCTTCGGCGGGACCTTGGCGCTTGGCGACATCGACCTCGTCAACGGCAGTCCCGCCGTACAGGGGTCTTCGCTCGAGGACGGCGCGCCGGCGTACTTCCCGGAGGCGCGCACTTACGTCCAGCTCGTAGACCCGAGCCTTGGGTTCACCGATGGTGAAAGCTCCGACGGGGTCGGCGAGGCGACGAACGTTCGAACGCTCTACCAGCGCTGCCCGCACCTGGGTTGCAAGCCCAACTTCTGCACCACGAACTACTGGTTCGAGTGCCCATGCCACGGATCGCGTTACGACCGATTGGGCACCAAGATCCTCGAGCTCGGACCGGCGCCCCGAGGGCTTGATCGCTTCGCGCACTCCGTCAGCGGAGGTGTGCTCAGCGTTGACACGGGCAAGATCACGCTCGGGCCATTGCCGGTGGCGCTCGGCCAGCCCGGGCTCATCGCCGCCCGGTCAGCGACCGGCTGCATATGACCGAAGGACGCACCGGTCGGGAGCTGACGCCCCTTCCTGATGACAAGCAGGTCACGCCGGTCCTCGAGACGCCGGCGACGGTCGAGCGGTTCTCCGCCGGCGAGCAGATCCACACCGTGGGGCTTACCGAAGAGCGAGCCGCCCAGGTCGTCCGACAGAGTGGCAACGCGCGCTCGATCGCCATCCTCGCCGTCCTCTTCATGGCGCTCTTCATCCCCGTGTACTGGTTCTATGACATCGGGATCCCGGCGCTCGGCGCGGAGGGACGGCTGGAAAAGGAGGGCGAAGTCCAGTACGTCACGGACGTCGGGCGCGGATACGCGCTCTACCTGGCCAACTGCGCCCGCTGTCACGGCCCGGACGGCGAGGGCGGCGTCGGGCCGCCGCTGAACGACCAGGCGAAGCTCTACAACGCAGTGACCCCGGCGGGGCTACCGGGTACCGGAAAGCTCAACGGCAACTACATCCGTCGCGTCCTCGAAGTCGGTGGGCGCTACGTATGCGGCGATCCCAACAGCATCATGCCGGCCTGGCAGCAGCCGGCCGGACCGTTGAATTACCGCGAGGTCGAGGAGCTCATCGCGTTCCTCACCGCGAGCACGGAGACGGAGTTCCTCTACACGCCCGGTGCGCACGGTGAAGGTGGCGCCGAGGGTGAGGCCGGTGCTGGCGAAGAGACCGAGCGTATCGTGACCGGCTGGCGCGACCTGAGCTACAAGCCGCCGGCCGGCGCGCCCACGCCGCCCGCCTGCTGGCGCCCCTACTCCAACCCGGCGTTCCCCGCGGCCGGCGGCGCGGCTGCCTCGGCGGCACCCATCGAGTCGCCCGGCACGGCGGACGCGCCGCGCGTCATCGAGGTCGTCGAGACGGCGCAGGTGACCATCACGGACGCCGGCGGGAACGCGCTCCCCCAGATCGCGGTGAAGGCCGGCGAGGTCGTGGAGTTCCAGGTCGTCAACGAGGCCGGGTTCGACCACAACTTCTTCATCGGTGGCAAGGCGGAGCTGGAAGGCAACGGGACCTCAGGTCTGCCGGGGGTCCCGACGTTCACCGAGGGAACGAAGACATTCACGTGGGAAGTGCCGGCCGACGGTGCAGACGCGCTCGAGTTCGCGTGCACACTGCCGGGCCACTACGCCACGATGCATGGCGCCATCGCAGTGCAGCCCTAGGGAAACCGGCAAGCGTGGCGGTTCGGGCACTCCCTCCCGGCGCGATCCGGCGGCGCGCGTTCTTCGGGCTGCTCGATGCCGACGGCTGGACCGCGGCCTTCCTAAAGGCGCTCTTCTGGTTCCTGCTGATCATCTTCCTGCTGGGCTACGTCCCGGACCGCGCTTACTACTTCACAGTCGCGAAGACGATCGATGTGGGCTTCAACGCGGTGCCGCTGGTCAACTTCTGCCCGGCCTCGAACGAGGGGCTGCCGTGCCCGGCCCCCAAGGGCGCCGTGGTCCCGTGGCAGACGAGCCCGACCGAATTGGCGCTCCCGGCGCCGGCGGCTGACGCGGCGGCGTTCCAGTCGGGCACGAACCTGTACCTGATCGGCGGCCGGGACCCCTCCGGTCCCAGCGACCAGACCCTCGCCACGACCGTCACGCCGGAGGGCAACTTCGCGGCGTGGACAGACGGCCCGGCGCTTCCCGAAGCGCGGACGGACTTCGCCTTCGCGAGCCTCTCGGGCGTCCCGTACGTGATCGGTGGCACCGACGCGAGTGGCGCGCCGACGGCGACCGTCTTCCAGGGCCTCATCGAGGAAGGCGTGCTGACCGGATGGCAACCAGCCGAGGATCTGACGCTCCCCGCGCCGGTCAGCGATGCCATGGCGGTCGCGACCGGCGCCGGGCTCATGCTCATCGGGGGACGGACCGCTGAGGGTCTTGTCCCGACCGTGTGGGAGGCGCGCCTCAGCGAGGGCAGCCCGCCCACCCTCGAGCCTTGGGCAGAGCTGGCACTGCCGTTGCCGGAGCCTCGGGCCGAAGCAGCGGCGGTCCTCGTCGGCGAGATGCTCTACGTGGTCGGCGGCGAAGGGCCCGAAGGCGTGACCACCGGGGTCTACCGCCTCGAGCTCTCCGACGGGGACCCGGTCGCGGACCCCGAGTCCGGGCAGCTCCAGGGGTGGGCATCGCCGATCGCCGGTTCACCTGGGGCGCTGCCCGAACCGCGGGCACGGGCCGCCGCGTTCACGGCCAACGGCGCCCTCTACGTCCTCGGCGGTGTCAACGCCGATGGTCAGCCGCAAGCCTCGACCCTGTGGACCGTCCCGGACCCCGCGACCGGCGACCTCCCCGAGTGGAGCCGTCGGGACGAGACGGAGCTCCCGGACGCGCGCGCCGGGAGCGCGGTGGCGAACGTCGGCTCGAATGCGTTCCTGTTCGGTGGGGAGACGGCGTCCGGACCGGTCGACGGGAGCGTCCGGGCCAGCATCTCCCCCCAGCCACCGTTCTTCAGATTCGGGCTGTTCGGCCTGACCGTGCCGGCACTCGCGATCCAGGGCGAGATCGGCCAGCAGCTCGGCTATCTGAACGCCGCGGGCGTGGGCACGGCGTTCTTCATCGTGCTCATCCTCATCGGGCTCGCGTACTCGCACCGGCAGGCCACGCTACGCGTCATCGAGCGGGTCTCGCGCGGCCGCATCCGAGCCCCGCGCGAGGAGGAGTACCCGGCCTACAGCGAGCGCCGCTAGGGACCGGCTCCGGCCACCAGCGCCAAGGTCGGCCGTCAGCGGCGGCGGACTCGCGCCACGATGACCATGCCGTCCACGGTCGGCCCCTCGATGACGTCGAGCACCTCGATCTCAGCTGGGAAACCGGGTGCCGGGCCACGCGCGGCGATGACCCCACCATCGTCCAGGAGGGGTGCGATCGGCCCGAGCTCGGCTCCGGGTGTATCGACCGCGGCGAACCGGAACGCACGCGCCGGCAGGTGCGCGATGTCGCTGAGCGGCGCTACGGTCCATCGGAAGCCTTCGGGGA
>JACCXQ010000163.1 GCA_013696945.1 Chloroflexota bacterium
GCAACGCCGACCTCTCCATCGAGGAGGACGAGGCGGACGACCTGTTGCTGGCCATCGAGGAGGAGCTGCGCAAGCGTCGCTTCGGGAAGGTCGTGCGGCTGGAGGTGGAGCGGTCGATGCCGCACGCGACCCGCACGCTTCTCCAACAGGGCCTGGGGCTCGGGGCCGAAGAGGTCTACGAGATCTCCGGGATGCTCGACCTCACGGCCCTCGAGGATGCCATCGCCGACATCGACATGCCGCGCCTCCAGCCGCACCCGTGGCAGCCGATCGTGCCGCTGCGGCTCCAGGCACCCGACGAGGATGAGCCGTGTGACGTGTTCGCCGCCATCCGCGACGGGGACGTGCTGCTCCACCATCCGTACGAATCCTTCAGCGGCTCCGTCCAGCGCTTCATCGAGCAGGCCGCGTCCGACCCTGACGTCCTGACCATCAAGCAGACCCTGTACCGGACGAGCGGCGATTCGCCCATCGTGCGGGCACTCATCGAGGCCGCCGAACAGGGCAAGCAGGTCGTCGTCCTGGTCGAGATCAAGGCCCGCTTCGACGAGCGGGCGAACATCGTCTGGGCGCGTGCGCTGGAGCGTGCCGGCGCGCACGTGGCGTACGGGCTGGTCGGTCTCAAGACGCACTGCAAGGCGGCCCTCGTCGTCCGCCGCGAGGCGCGCGGACTGCGCCGCTACGTACACATAGGGACCGGTAACTACAACCCCAAGACCGCGCGCGGCTATGTCGACCTGGGCCTCCTGACCGACGATCCCGAGCTCTGCTCGGATGTCACCGACCTCTTCAACGTCCTGACCGGCATCGCCCGCCAGCTGAGCTATCGCAAGCTGCTCGTGGCACCGGTCGGGCTGCGCGACGGCCTGGTGGCGCTGATCGACCAGGAGATCGAGCGCCACGGTCTCGACGGAAGCGGCCGGATCGTGATGAAGCTGAACGCGATGGTCGACCCGCGGATGATCGCCGCTCTATATCGCGCAAGCCAGGCAGGCGTTCCGATCGACCTGATCATCCGGGGCATGTGCTCGCTCCAGCCGGGCGTGCCGGGGGTCAGCGAGACGATCCGTGTCCGCTCGGTCGTGGGGCGCTTCCTGGAGCACTCCCGGATCTTCTGGTTCGGGTCCGGCGAGCACGAGCGTTTCCTGATCGGGTCCGCCGACGCCATGGAACGCAACCTCGATCGGCGCATCGAGGCGCTCGCTCCCGTGGAGGATCCGGCACTCCAGGACCGACTGCGTGAGATCGTGCGGGTCCTGGTCGGTGACGACCGCCGATCGTGGCAGCTGGGCGCCGACGGCGAGTGGCGGCGCGTGGAGACCCTCGTGGAAGAGCCCACCGGGCTGGATGCGTTCGAGACGCTGATGGGCATCACCCGGGCATCGCTCGAGGCCGGCGGATGAAGGGCCGCCCTGACGGCCAGCCCATGGAGGTCGAGCTCAAGTACGCCGTCGCGGATCCCGAGGCGCTGCGTACCTCGCTCGACGGCGGGACCCTCGACGGGATCGACGCTGATCCGTGGCGAACGGTGGACGTCGAGGACCGCTACATCGACACGGCCGACGGTGCGCTCGAGAGCCAGGGCTACGGCGCCCGCCTGCGGAGGATCGACGGGCATACGCTCGTGACGGTCAAGACCGACCCTGCCGCGCGCAGGGCGGACAAGGAGGATGGGGCCGCGCTGAAGCGCCGTATCGAGCACGAAGCACCGGCGATCGCGCAGCTCGATCCGTCGCGCTGGCCGGAGTCGACCGCACGCGACCTGGTGGCGCGGCTGGCCGGCGGCGCGAAGCTTCGGACGCGTTTCGTGATCCGCCAGCAGCGGCTGGAGCGCGACCTCCGATCGGATGGCTCCGCGGCGACGCTCAGCCTCGATGCGGCGGAGGTGCGCCTGCGCGGTCGGGCGATCGGCTCTTTCGGCGTCCTGGAGGTCGAATCGGCCGATGGTTCGACGGGGCTGTTGGAGCTGGTCGCGGCTGCGGTCGAAGCGACCGGGTTGGTCGAGCCGGACACGCGCTCGAAGGAGCTGATCGCCCAGGAGCTCATCCGGCGCGCTCGCCCAGAGCCCGATCCACGCCTGCCGCGCGTCCCCAAGACGCCGGGCATCCGGGCCGACGACACGCTCGCCGAGGCAGGACGGAAGGTGCTCCGGATGCATCTCGCGCGGATGCTCGCGGCCGAGGCGGGGACGCGGAGTGGCGAGGACCCCGAGCACCTCCACAAGATGCGCGTCGCCACGCGGCGGATGCGCGCCGTCTGGCGGACCTTCGACGGCGCGTACCGGCCCAAGCTCCAAAAGCGTTACGTCGGCGAGCTCCGCGAGGTGGCCGATGCGCTCGGCGCCGTCCGCGACATGGACGTGCAGCTGGAGAGTCTGGCGGCCCACGCCGAGCGGCTGGGCTCAGAGGCAGCGGAGGGCCTGGCGCCGCTCCGCGATGCGTGGAGCCGGCGGCGCGATCGGGCGCGCACCGCTCTCCTCGCGCTCCTCGATTCACGCGACTACGCACGCTTCGTGGACGACTACCTGGCGTTCGTCGAGGAGGAAGGCGCCGGTGCCGCCGACGACAGCGGCGGCGCGCCGGCACGTGTCCGCGATTCGGCCGCGGGGCGCATCTGGCAGGCCTTCGAGCGTGTACGCGCCCACGACGCGGGGCTACGCTGGGCGGACGTCCCGGCACTCCACGCGCTGCGGATCGACGGGAAGCGGCTCCGGTACAGCCTCGAATCGTTCCGTGAGGTGCTGCCGTCCGGCACCAACGACCTCATCGCGGCCGTGACCGCAGTGCAGGACCATCTCGGCGCCATCAACGACGCTCATGTCTCGGCGGGGATGGTCCGCGAATGGTTGATGGCCAGCGCGTCCGGCCTGTCCCCGGACGCACGGGATGCGGCAGGCGCATACCTCGTGGCCCGCGAGCAGGAGATCCCTCGGCTGCGACGGACCTTCCCCGCCGTCTGGCGCCGGGTCACCGGTCCGACCGCCCGACGACGCCTCGCGCTCGCGCTCAGCGAGCTCTGAGGGCACCTTGGCGCGCGGGGTGCCGCGTCCGCTCGACCGCATCGACCGGTCCGTCACGGAAACGCTGGCCCGTCTGGGGCTCCCGTTCCTGCGGATCTCGCTCGGCATCATCTTCCTGTGGTTCGGCGTCCTGAAGTTCTTCCCGGGGCTGAGCCCGGCCGAGGGGCTGGCCGCCCGCACCATCACGGCCATGTCGTTCGGGGCCATCCCTGGTGACGTCGCGCTCTTCGTGCTCGCCATCTGGGAGTGTGCCATCGGGATCGGGCTGCTGACCGGCATCTTCCTGCGCGCGACCCTCCTGCTGCTCGCGCTACAGATGCTCGGGACGTTCGCGCCGCTCCTCCTCTACCCGGCTGAGACCTTCACGCGCTTCCCGTACGCGCCGACACTCGAGGGTCAGTACATCATCAAGAACCTGGTGCTCATCGCCGCCGGGATGGTCATCGGCGCGACCGTCCGTGGCGGCCGCGTCGAGCCGGAGCCGGGGCACGCCTCCGAGCCTTAACGCACCGTTAACGGCCCGACCATCGGGCGTTCACCGCCGGCCACCACGCTGGGGCTCGTGGCCACCGGACCGGACATCCCGCGACGAGCCGATTGGCTGGCCCTCACCGAGGGACCGGAGGTCGACCGCCTGGGGGCGCCGCCGCCCGGGGATCGGATGCGGACGACGGCGGAGCCGGCGACGTTCCGTATCGCCCTCCTCGGTGACCGCCCTCGTGTCGTGGTCCTCTGCATGCCCCCGGCTGCCTCCGCCGATGTAGAGCTCGTGGCCGCCGAACGCCGCCGCCGTACGAGCATGCGCGCCGTGTTCCTTAACCGGCCGGATCAGGTCGCCGCCCGTCTGGAGGCGATGCGTATGGGCTTCGACGCGGCCTTCCCCCTCGACGTTGACCCGAGTGAGCTCGGGGGGCGCCTGGCGCTCATCGCCGACCAGGCACGGCC
>JACCXQ010000169.1 GCA_013696945.1 Chloroflexota bacterium
GGCCCCCCGCTCCCTTCGCTCCAAGGGCTCGACCGCGATGGACGCGTCCTCTATATGAACAGCTTCAACCGGCAGATGCCGGTGGGTTTCCATCTCGGCTTCATCGTCCTGCCGGAGGGCCTGGTCGAACGTTTCGTGGGCATGGCCGAGGCGGTGGGTCATGCGCCGAGCGCACTCGAGCAGCGCGCACTGGCACGTTTCGTGGCCGACGGCCACTACGACCGCTACCTCCGGCGGGTCCGCGGCGCGCTGGCAGAGCGCAAGGAGGTGCTCGAGCAGGCTCTGCGGCGCCACTTCGGGCAGTCGATCGTGGTCGCGCCAGCGGATGCCGGGATGCACCTCGTCGTCACGCTCGATCCACGGCTGGGAAGCGCGACCAGCATCGCGGAGCGGGCCCGGCAGGCCGGGGTGGGAGTGGCCACCGTCGATCGCTTCAGGATGACGCCCGGCACGGACCGGCAGCTCGTCCTGTTCTACTCGACGCTCCCCGTCGAGCGGATCCGGGACGCCGTCGGACGGCTGGCACGAGCTCTCTCCGACCCGGCTGAAACGAAACCCCGAGCCGCGGTCGCGGGC
Source organism: Chloroflexota bacterium (assembly GCA_013696945.1). Classification (GTDB taxonomy): domain Bacteria; phylum Chloroflexota; class Limnocylindria; order Limnocylindrales; family CSP1-4; genus Palsa-1032. Next base: position 577 of record JACCXQ010000169.1, read on the forward strand.
GCAGGCGGTGGCGGCTTCGGGATGCTCGGGCGCAGCGTGAAGGCCCCATCGAGCCAATAGGGCGCCAGGGTCCGCTGGAGTCCCCCATGGACGTGATCCCGGTGCCTGACAGCGTCTGAGTCACATCGACGCATAGGGTCGCGGCTCCCGGGCCGGGGACCGCGCCCCCCCGGGACGATCTTGCCGGTCGTTCGTGTCCACCTCACGGACGAACCGGAGGATGAGCCCCCTGTAGGGTTGGCGCTGGGCTCGCTCGTCGGCTGGATGTCCACCCCATGGCCGAACCGGAGGCTGAACGAAGCTGCCGCGGATCATCGATGCAGCTCGTTCTCCCGTTCGTCCGTCCCGTGGACATGGGGCTTCCGGACGCCGGAGCCGGACCATGCTCAAGCAGCGCGTTCTCCCGTTCGTCCGCCCTATGTACACGCGGGCGTCGAGCCTGGGCAGGGACCAGACCCGGTCCGATGGAACGAATCGACCCCGTTGCCTCGCCATACTCGATGGATGGCCGCAACGGAGGCGCTGGTGATCGCGGCCCGCGACGGTGATGAAGGAGCGTTCGAGCAGCTCGTGGAGCTTCATCGAACCGAGACATATCGGCTCTGTCGGATGATCCTGGGCTCGAGCGGCGAGGCACAGGACGCGGCCCAGGAAGCGTTCGTCCGCGCCTGGCGCGACCTGCCGAAGCTCCGCGATACCTCGCGTTGGGCAGCCTGGTTCCGCCGAGCGACCGTGCGTGCCGCGATCGACCAGTCGCGTCGGCGCCGCGTACGCGAGATCACCCTTGACGCCGCCGCTGCTGGAGGGTCCCTCTCGGCGCCCGACCCGACGGCTGGCATCGCCGGCCGTCGCGACCTTGCCGACGCGTTCGCCCGCCTCGATGCATCAGACCGCGCGGTCCTCTCTCTCAGGTACGGCGCGGATCTCGAGGTCCCTGACGTCGCCGCAAGTCTCGGCATCCCACTCGGCACGGCTAAGTCGCGGATCCACCGCGCGCTCGACCGGCTGAGGAAGCAGCTCGGCGAGGATGCGTCGAAAGGGGAGCCACTCCAGTGAATGACTTCGAGGAGCGCCTCCGTTCGCTGCTCCACGAGCGTGCTGGTGAGGAGCCGCAACCAGAGTTCGCCACGGAAGTCATGGGCCGCCTCGAGCGCCGGACCGGGTGGCGAGGGTGGGGGTGGCCTCGGCCGGCCGTCGGTCTCGCGGGATCCCTCGTCGTCGTGGCGTTGGTCGCCGCCCTCGCAACAGGGCTTCCCTCGGCGCCGGCTGCCCCAGCCGCATCCGCTCCGGCGGCGAGCCCGTCGACCGGCGCTGTCGTCGTTCGGACCGTGGACGATCCGAGGGACCGTGCGCTCGACCGCCTGCGCGAGCTCGCTGGCGACGACATCTGCTCGATGTACTTCGAGCGGGAGATCGACCTCGCGAGGCTGACTGCGATGGCGGAGGGCGTACCGGGCGGCGAAGGGCTTATCGAGGACGGGAGTGCGTGGCTGGGCGATCCGGCGCATGCGGCCGGCGCGTTCGGGGCGAGCGAGTCTCTCGTCTCGCGCGATGGCGCGGATCGGTTCTTCATCGCCGTCGCGGCTGATCAACGGTGGACCGTCCACGCTCCGACGGATCGACTCGTAGCGGTGCACCTGGCCCGGATCGAGCTGCCGAATGACCGCGACCTCTGGGTGCCGGGCCTCACCGAGTACCACGAGGGGGCGGCATGCGAAGCCCCGCCCTCGCCCTCGCCGCCCCCCTCGCCCTCGGCAGCACCCTCGGGCGCGCTGACGGTCCACGTAGTCGACGACCCGAGTGCGGCGTCCTTCGCCAGACTCTCCGAGATCGCAGACTCGACGAGCGACCCGAGCGATGACTGCATCAGTCAGCACGAGTTCGACCGTGACATCCCGACCGGCCGATTCGCGCGGATGGCCGCGCGCGTTCCCGGCGGAGCTGGACTGCTCGAGGACGGATCGGCGTGGCTGGGAGAAGTCCGCGATGCGATCGTGGCGTTCGATGGACGGGAGGCTTGGACGACGCGCGATGACGCCGAGTGGCACTTCCTGACCACATCCGCCGGACAGAGTTGGACCTACGACACCCCGGCTGGGCGGGCGATGACCGTCTCTCTGTACCGCCTCGAGCTGCCCGACGGTGTCGTCTTGTGGGCACCGGGCCTATTTCGCTTCGCGTACACGGGTCCGTGCGACTAGTGACGTCCCTCCTGTCGGCACCGAGGGTCGTCACCTTCGCCGCCCTCGTCCTCGCCGGTTGCACCGCAGCGCCGCCCGTGGCTCAGCCGACCTCGAGATCCTCGAGTCTGCCGCCCCTGCCCGCCAGGAGTGCACCCACCACAGATCCTTCGCCGATCGTGTCTCCCACGCCCGAGCCGAGCGCGTCGGCACCCTCACTCCGCCCGCTTCGCGTCGCGCTCGTCGACGTACCGATGTCGTTGATGGGCGTGGCGGAAGGGGATGAGCCCTGGGTCTCGCGGTTCGTTCACGCTCGCCTCTACGGGCTCGACGACGCGTTCCGGCCCGTGCCGTCGGTCGCCGCGTCCCTACCGGTCGTGTCCGTCGACGGACTGACGTGGACGATCCGCATCCGGGATGACGTCACCTTCCACGACGGCTCTCGAGTGGCCGCCGCCGATGCCGCGTTCAGCCTGGAGCTGCTTCGTTCGCCGGCGTGCATCCAGGCCGAGGCGCTCTGCCGGATCGCGCGAGAGCATCTCGTCTCCGTCGCAACACCCGACCCGATGACGCTCGTCCTCTCACTCGACCAGCCGTTCGCCCCGCTGCTCGCGGACGTGCTGGCGGAGGC
>JACCXQ010000172.1 GCA_013696945.1 Chloroflexota bacterium
TCCCAGGCTTGTCGTCGAGCATCAGGGCGTCGCAGCGCACGCTGGCCACTACGTTGGTGGCGCCCGGGGCGACCTTCAGGTGGCCGCGGTAAGTGGCGACTCCGCCGTCCTTGGAGACCGACTTCGAGACGATCCGGCTCTTGGTGACCGGGGCGAGGTGGATCGCCTTGGCGCCCGTGTCCTGATGCTGGCCGGCACCGGCCACGGCGACCGAGATGATGTCGGCGCTGGCGCCGCGACCGCGCAGATAGATGCTGGGGTACTTGACGGTCTTACGCGAGCCGGTATTGGCGTCGATCCACTCGACGGTCGCGTCCTCGTAGGCATGGGCGCGCTTCGTGACGAGGTTGTAGACGTCGTTGGACCAGTTCTGGATGGTCGTGTAGCGGACCTTGGAGCCCTTCAGCGCGACGACCTCGACGACCGCGGCATGCAGGGAGTCGGTGGCGTAGATGGGCGCCGTGCAGCCTTCGATGTAGTGGACGCTCGCCCCTTCGTCGACGACGATGAGGGTCCGCTCGAACTGTCCGGTGTTCTCTCCGTTGATCCGGAAGTAAGCCTGGAGCGGGAGCGGCACGTCCACGCCCTTCGGCACGTACACGAACGAGCCACCCGACCAGACCGCGCTGTTGAGGGCGGCGAACTTGTTGTCCTCCGGCGGGACTATCGTGCCGAACCACTTCTTCACGATCTCGGGGTACTCGATGAGCGCCTGGTCGGTGCCCATGAAGACCACGCCGAGCTTGGTGAGCTCCTCCTTGACAGAGTGGTACACGACCTCCGAGTCGTACTGCACGCCGACCCCGGCAAGGAACTTCCGTTCCGCCTCGGGGATGCCGAGTCGCTCGAAAGTCTCCTTGATCTGGTCCGGGACGTCGTCCCAGGACTTCTCCTCACGCTCGGACGGCTTGCGGTAGTAGACGATCTTGTCGAAGTCGATCCGGTCGAGCCCGTCGGTCCAGACCGGCATGGGGCGCTGGAGGAAGTGCTCGTAGGCCCGCAGGCGGAACTGGCGCATCCAGTCCGGCTCACCCTTGATGGCGCTGATCTCCTCGACCGTGTCGATCGACAGACCACGCTTGGTCTGGGCTAGATAGACGATCTCATCCTTGAAGTCGAAGCGTGACCGATCGTTCTCGACCGACTGTCGCTGGGTCAGGGTCATCAGGTCTCCTGCTGCGAGGGCCGCGCGGGCCGTGTGTCGTAATCCTGACCCAGATTATCGGGATTAGCCGCCAGAACGTCAACGGGGCCACGAAGGGCTTCCCGCTGGAGACGCGGCGCTCCGCTCGACGGGGGCCTCCGCTCGACACGGGCCTCCGCTCGAGACGGCGGCGCTCCGCTCGACGCGCCCGCCATCGTCCGCTCGACGGACGAACGGGAGGATGAGCGCCGCTGAAAGGATGCTGGTTGGCTGGATGCTCACGTCGTGGACGACCCGGCCGCCGAGGTCCGGTCGAAAGGCGAGTGAGCGAGGCCAGGGCAAGTCTCGTTCGCTCGTTCGTCCTCTGGATGGACGATCGTCAGATAGGCGGTCGGGTCGCGTCCGCCACCAGTAGATGCTCGCAAGGAGGAGCGGAGTCGCGGACCAGCCCAGCTGCGGAACGCTCAGCAGCACACCCACCGGCAGGAGATAGCGCCAGTCGCGCCACGCCGCTAACACGACGATCGCGGCGGCGAGAGACAAACGCAACGCGAGCGGCACGTCCCCCGGCGACGCAGTCGTGGAATCTCGCAGCAGGCCGATCCACTGTGACCAGTCACGCGGCGCGATCAGGAAGGAGATACCAGCGATCAGGGCCGTCGTTCCGGCCGCGACGCCGAACTGACGCCACTCGCGGCGGACGGCGTGCCAGAGCATCCCGACCCCCGGCGTGACACGGGTCAGCAGCAGGAAGGACCAGGCTCCCGGATAGCGCAGCGCGATCGCCAGCGCAGCAGCGGTCGGGATGTAGATCGCGCCAGCCCAGAGATTGGTCGCCCAGAGCGGGAAGAATGTCCATACCAGCACTCCCGCAAGGACCGGGCCTGCCAGCCAGACGAGCGCGGCCAGTTGGAGCCCCATCCACGCCGCCGCGAAGGCCGCCAATGGGAGAGCCGCGAGCGGGGCTATCGCCTGTGCGAATGCTGGCGAGTAGACGAAGGGGATAGGCCCCCCGGTTCGCTCGGCAAGCCATGGCGCCTCGTACAGCACCCCATCCCGAACGCCCCAGAACGCCAGATGTTCAGCCGAAAGGTGCGCGTGGAGAAGCCCGCGATGCACGAAGAAGACCGCGATGGCCGCTAGCCCTGCGGTCCGGGCGGCGACCTCGAGCCGCCACCACGCGTGTGGACCGGGCCACCACCGCGCGATGCGGCGCGCACTGGGAGTCGCGACCTGCACCTACGCGAACGATACGACTGTTTCGACCGCCGCGGATCGCCCCCGGGCGCAGGGGCGCACGATCTGTTCTCGGCGCGGGCTACCGCCGCGGCGCCGGTAGGCCGCGGATCACCTGTCCGGCCGCGAAGCTGCGCTCGCGACCGCCACTGATGAGCGTGACGCCGCCGCGGCCATGGACGCACCACTCGCCGTCCTCCCAGAGCGCGCCGGTCCGCTCGTCGATGCCGACCAACGTCGCGCTGGGGGCGGTCGAGCGCGCCGATGGCACCCAGCCGTGCCCGAAGCCGGCGTAGTGCGGGATCACCGCCACCCGCGGGACGACGCCGAGCGCATCCCGCGCTTCGCGCCGCGCATCCCCCGGCATCCTGGCGCGGATGAGCGTCCACGCGCCCAGCGCCATCGCGCCCGCCGATGACCCGGCCAGCGGAGCGCCACGCCGCCACGCGCCGAGCACCGCGTCCCACGCCGCGGTCCCACTGAGGGTCCTGACACAGATGCCCGGATCGCCGCCGCAGAGGTAGAAGAAGCGCCCCGACGCCGCTGCCGCCGCCACGGAGCTGGAGCCAGCCTGCGTTCGCGTCCGCAGCGGAAGCTCCTCGATGTCGAGTCCGAGAGCGGCGAACCATCGCCGAGCGGTCGCCACGGCGCGATCGGGGTCCTGGCGGACGGCCGCTGTTGCGATCACGAACGCCGGTCGATCCTCGCCCAGCCGGGACGCGGCAAGGACAAGCCGCTCGTCCTGTGGCTCGTTGCCGGCCAGGAACTCCTCACCGCCCACGAGCGCGACCGGCCCACGGCCTGGCGACGCCACGCTCAGCGGCCGCTGGCCTTCGCGCCGGGCCTCGCCGCGAGAACGGCCGCCAGGCGCGCGTACTGCGAGCGATGGTTGTAGCGCTGTGCCGAGATGCGCAGCAGTCGCTGCGCGGGGCGGCCCAGCGCTGACGTCGCCGGCCACGTGAAGACCGGGACCTGGATGCGCTCATGCTCGAACAGCCAGCCGTGCAGTGGGTCCTCGGGGAGTGTCCGGTCCTCGTCCACGACGGCCGCACCGCCCTCGGCCCTGGGGCGAAGATCGGCGGGGACAGGGATCGCGACCATCGAGCCGATCATCGCCTTGGGTGCGGCCGGCTCCAGTCCCAGGGCCACATGGACGATGGCTGCGCCCTCGAGAGCCAGCGACCGGTTAGCCGCCATGACCGCGGGCCAGCCGCCATCAGCCATCCCTCCGACGACCTGGATCGCCGCCGGGAGCGACAGCCAGGGCGAGAAGTCGGCCGTGCCGGTCCAATCGAACTCGAGGAGGAACCTGCTCCGATCCACCCTGGGTGAGTTCACACCATGGGAGGTGACGAGCGGCTCGATCCGCTCCTGCCGGTCGCGGCGAACGTGGAGGAAGCCGCTCCCCTTTGGCGCGCAGAGCCACTTGTGCCCGTTGCCTGCGTAATACGCGGCACCCAGTCGGTCGAGGTCGAGCGGCAGCATGCCGGGTCCGTGCGCCCCGTCCACGAGCGTGTCGACGCCAGCCTCGGCGAGCCGGCGAACGATCTCCGCGATGGGGAGGACCAGCGCCGTCGCGCTCGTGACGTGGCTGATGACCGCGAGCCTCGTCCGGTGCGTGACCGCCCCTACGATCTTCG
>JACCXQ010000249.1 GCA_013696945.1 Chloroflexota bacterium
GTGTGTGGCACCAGCTCTGCAATGTTCTAGTTGAAATCTTGTGCGCTGCGTCTGGGATAGCTTCGGCATACGACAAGTGTGCCCGAGGTGGCCTCTGTCCATAGGAGGCAACGAGTACTGCAAGATAATGCACCAGTCGCTCTGGGACCAATCGTGGGATCGGCCCTGGTATCCGCAGTCGCGCTGTACGCGCAGCACCTTCGAAAGATCGGCTCAGACCGGTACGTTGGACTGTGGAGGCGGCTGGGTGAACATGCCGCTAGGCGGACTGTCGTCGCCGCATCCGCGACTGGCGCGCTGCTAGCTGCCATGCTATTGCTGCTCTTCTCGAGCCGCCTAAGACGCTGTCAAGCACCTGACGGACCCCGGCGGTGCCGACCATGCCGACCATGCCGACCGGCGGCACGGTCACCAGCTCATCCGCCGGACGCGTTTCTGGCATGACGCCACCGGCTTGACCCTCGAGACCGGCGCCGCATCGGCCACCTACCTGCGAGATCCCGGCGGCCTGCTCCTCTCGGTCAGCTCGGGCGGCGGCCTCTCGAACTACGGCCGCGACCGCCTGGGCACGATCACTGCCCTGACCTCGGGAAGCCAGACCCTCACCGACACCTATCGCTATGACCCGTGGGGCCAGTCCATCGGCGGCTCAGGCTCGGCCTACAACGCCTTCCGCTACACGGCTACCTACAAGGACGCCGCGACCGGCCTCTACCAGATGGGCGCCCGCTACTACCAGCCCGCGTCAGGCCGCTTCACCCAGCTCGACCCCAACCCGAACGAGCTGCTGAGCGTCAACCGCTACGCCTACACCGGCTGCAACCCGACCAGCTACACCGATCCGACGGGGCTGAGCCACTGTCCTAGCTGGGCTCAGTTCCTCGCACAGGCAGTCATCGGGGGTGCGGCGCTGACGGCGATCGTTAGCTTCGCGTTGTTCGTCATGGCGCTGCCGGTATCCTTGGCGACTCTCAGCTTCTTCATCGCGTTCGAGCTTGCGCTCTGGGGCGTGATCAGAGCCGCAAACACGTACAACCAGGACTGTTATGCGAGATGAGAGTGACGACGAATAGGTCGGAGCGACTGCATCGGCTGCAGCTCATCTTCGCTTTCGGCGTTCTCCAGCTGATTGTGTCGTGGCTTGTATTGCTGTTCATCACTCAGAACATCGTCTTCCTCCATCCCCTGGTAACCAACCTAGGTGCGGTGCACGCGTGGACTGTCCTTGTTCGCTCACGGCGCGTCGCCAAGGTGGTGAGGACCGTAGCAGCTGTATCGGCTTTCGTCGGCCTGCTAATCTCCTTCGGCGTTATCCTCGGTATCGTGAGTCTCGAAGAATCCCTGTTCGACGCCGGCCTCATTGGATCGCTGGCGGTGGTGTTGCTCATGACGAACATCTTTCAGAACAACAACGAACGGGAACGCGCTGACGGTCTCGATCGCTCGCTGCCCCGTGGCACGGTGAAGGGATGACGCACGAGGTGTGCCGCCAGCCGGTGCACGGTAGACTTTCGTCGGGCCAGCGGCCGACACCGGCGCCGCCGCTTGGCGGGCCTGCTTGCATGTCGCGACCGCGGCTAGCGCGACGCGCGAGCGGGCACGACTGTCGGCCCCGGGACGCCATCGCTGGCGACCGGGCACTGCGCTGGTCCTGCACGACCATGTCCTGGTCCACCCGGGACTGCCTTCCTATCGACGGGTGAGCGGCTACCCTTCGACGATGCCGCGCATCTCCCGCAAGGCCGAGTCGTTCGGCGAATCGGTCATCCGCGAGATGACGCGGCTCGCGATGCGCCACGACGCGATCAACCTGGCCCAGGGCTTTCCCGACTTCGAGGCGCCCGCCGAGATCAAGGCCGCTGCCTGTGCCGCCATCGAGGCGGACATCAACCAGTACGCCATCACCTGGGGCGCGAAGCCGTTCCGCGACGCCATCAGCGCCAAGACCGCGCATTGGTATCCGGGCTGGGAGGTCGACCCCGAGACGCAGCTGACGGTCACCTGCGGTGCGACCGAGGGGATGATCGCCTCGATGCTGGCGGTGCTCGACCCCGGTGACGAGCTCATCGTGTTCGAGCCGTTCTACGAGAACTACGGGCCCGATGCCATCCTCGCCGGCGCCGTCCCGCGCTACGTGACGCTCCACGAGCCCGACTGGCGCTTCGACCCGGACGAGCTGCGCGCCACGTTCAGCCCGCGGACCCGCGGCATCGTCGTGAACTCCCCGCACAACCCGACCGGCCGGGTCTTCACGCGAGAGGAGCTCGAGCTGGTCGCCGAGCTGTGCATCGAGCACGATGTGGTCTGCTTCACCGACGAGATCTACGAGCACATCCGTTACGCCGGCGAGCACGTTCCCATGGCGACCATCCCGGGCATGGCCGAGCGCACGATCGCCGTCAACGCCCTCTCCAAGACCTATTCGGTCACCGGCTGGCGCGTGGGCTGGGTGATCGCCAGCCCGACGCTCACGTCCGGCATCCGGAAGGTGCACGACTTCCTGACCGTCGGAGCGGCTGCGCCCCTCCAGCAGGCGGGCGCGGTGGCGCTCGCGATGCCCGACGCGTACTACGACGACCTGGCGGCCGGGTACCGGGAGCGTCGCGACGTTCTCGTGGGGGCCCTGACGCGCGCCGGTTTCCGCACCACGGCGCCCGACGGCGCCTACTACGTCATGACCGACATCTCGGACCTCACCGAGGACGACGACGTCACCTTTGCGCGGCGTCTGGTGGAGGTTCCCGGCATCGCGGCAGTGCCCGGGTCCAGCTTCTATTCGCGGAGGGAGCTTGGCCGGACCAAGTTGCGCTTCGCCTTCCCCAAGCGCCTGGCGACCCTGGCCGGAGCCGCCGAGCGGCTGATGGCGGTCGACCCAGCGCAGGCCCGAGCAAGCGGAGTGCGCTAGGGGCGATCGGGTTTCGCCCTGATATGGCAAACCTGTTGCAAAGGCTGGACGGACCGCACCTCAGTGCGGCATACTCCCCGCGACCGCCCCAGCGTCAGGGAGCCGACCACAACCGAAGATCGCCGCCCGAGTAGGAACGGGCCGGGTCGCCTGCCCGGCCATCAGCCCTCAGGTCTGCCCCAGCGGACCTGCCGTCACTGCTCACGCGTTCGCGCGTATGCCCCGATCGCCGCCCCAGCCCTGTCGCCCACCGTTCCTGCCCAGGCCGGCCAAGCCCACCGTCGACTGCGTCGCTGCAGTCGTCTGGCAGGGAGGAGGCAGGATATTGACCGCGTCGGACCGAGGCGCCCAGAGGGCGTCAGCCGTCATCCGCTTCGAGGCGCACGCTGTGGCTCGCATGGTCGTCGTGGCCGTGCTCGCAGCCCTCGTCGCCGTCGGAGCGATCTCCACCACACGACCCGACCCCGTCGCCGCGGGTGCGTCTTCGGTCTCCCCCAGGGCCGTCATCATCGTCGGGCCATCCGGCAAGTCCACGAGCGATTACCTCAAGGAAGGTGAGCTCCTGGCCGACCAGGCCGAGGACGCCGGGATGGGGGTGACCCGCATCTTCCACCCGCGCGCCACTTGGCAGCGGGTCGTCGAGTCCACGCGCGGGGCCCATTTCGTCGTCTACTTCGGTCACGGCAATGGCTGGCCGAGCCCATACCCGCCCTTCCAGGAGAACACGAAGGACGGCTTCGGGTTGAATGCTTACGAGGGCGCGCCGTCCGGTAGCCACGTCTACTACGGAGGCAACAGGATCCGCGAGAAGATCCGCCTCGCGGAGAACGCCGTGGTCATGATCTACCGCGCCTGCTACGCGGCCGGGAATGGCGAGGACAGCCAGCCCATCCCGAGCCGCGCGATAGCGACCGAGCGGGTAGACAACTTCTCCGCTGCATTCCTGGCGAACCGGGTCGGAGCCGGCGTCGTGATGGCCTACCGGACCAAGCAGTGGGTCAACTTCCCGGCGCAGCTCATGAAGCCGCACAAGACGATGGACGACGTATTCCAAACACGCAGCTCGCAGCCGGGATGGCGGATGAGCGGCTGGATGGGCGAGATCCTCTACCAGACCGACTCGGACCGGACGGACGGTGCGCGGATCCGCCTCGACCAGCACCCCAGCGGCGGTTACTCACGTGCCATCACCGGGGATCTGGGACTGACCACCGATGAGTGGCTGGGCGCTGCGCAGGAACCCGACGCCACGGCCCCCGACCTCACCGACGTGACGGCCAGCGCAGGGGGAGATGTCGAGCCCGCCGGCGGCGACTCCACCGTCGCGTTCAGTCCCAACGGCGACGGCATCGATGAGACCGTCACGCTCGAGCACCGGGTCTCCGAAGGGGCATGGGTCGATGTGGACGTGACCGACTCGCTGGGCACGGTCGTGCGTCGGCTCTCGGCATGGTCGGAGGCCGGCCTCGGTATGACGACATGGAACGGGCGAGACGACGAGGGCGCGGCGGTCCCGGATGGGACCTATCGACTCAGCGTCACGGCGCGCGACTCGTCGGACAATCGCAGTGGCGCGGTGCCCGCCGACGTTCGGGCCCTATCCGTCCTGCGCGCTCCGGCATGGGACGCGGAGGCATTCAACGGGACCGACGGCGACTCACTGGCCGCCACAGCCGCGTTCGACGTCGAGCTCATGCGCGCCGCAACGGTCTCACTGCGCATCAAGCACGCCGACGGAGGCATGGTCAGGACGCTCCAGAGTGATGCGGCGTTCCCCGCAGGGACGTTCGGCGCAGCATGGGATGGGCGGGACGACCAGGGCGCTGCCGTCGAGGACGGCCGGTACTTCGGGGTCGTGACGGCCACCACGGAGGCCGGATCGGTGACCCACCGGCTGAAGGTCTGGCATGGCCCGTTCCGGCTCAGGGCCAGCGACAAGACCCCGAGCCGAGGGCAGCGTGTCCGCTTCACGGTGCTGGCAACGGAGCCGCTCGCGGCCGACCCGAGGCTGACCATCAAGCAGCCGGGCGTGAATGCGTTCTATTGGAACACCGCGAAGGTGGGGCCGAACGAGTACCAGGCGTGGGTCACGCTCCGCTCAGGCGGGCGTGCGGGCATGCTCCAGGTGACGGTCACAGGTCGCGATGTCGCGAGCCGGTCCGAGTCGTACCTGAAGAGCTTCGAGCTGCGCTAGCGGGCGGACCTCGATCCCGCGAGGCTCTCCACGAACGAGGCGATCCGCTCGATCGCCTCGTTGAGCACGGGCCTCAGCCCATGCCCCACCCGCGGCCATGTGTGGAGCGTGGCGTCAGGAAGGCGTTGCGCGATGGCCAGCCTCAGTAGCTCGATCCGGGCGAAAGGGTCAGCCTCCCCCGACAGGAAGAGCACCGGGCATCGGATGCCGGCCCAGTGGTCGGTGCGCGGCTCCCAGTCGGGTGCGCCGGGGCGGTGGAGCGGGTAGGAGATCAGGACGAGGCCATCGACTCGCGTCTCGGGGCGTGCGGCCAGTAGGCTCGCGACGCGACCGCCGTATGACTGACCGCCGATGACGGTCGCATCGTCCGATCGCGAGGCCGCGGCGTATGCATCGACCGCGTCCTCGGCGCGCCGCTTCGGGATGTCGATCGCATCCGCAGCGATGCCTCGCGCAGCCAGGCCGTCCACGTACCGCCGCATCGTCGCTGCGGTCCCCGAGGCACCCGGCGCAAGCACCACACGCATGGCGGGGCAGGCTATCACCCATCGGACCCATGCGCGGCGGTTCGCCGAGCCGCTACCGTAACGCGGATGCTACGAGTCGCCGCCCGGATCCTGATCGTGTCGCTCCTCGCTGCCGGCGTCGCTGGGGGTGATCCGGCTCGGGCCGGGACGGCGGCCGTTGCGATCCCGGCGCCGCTCCCCTGCCCCGGCTGCTGGCACCCGACGCCGGGCACCACGTGGCAGTACCAGTTGACCGGTGCGATCGACGTCGACGTCGACGCGGATGCCTTCGTCGTCGACGCCTTCGAGGTCCCTCGCGCAGTGGTCAGCCCCTTCATCGAAGCCGGCAAGCCGGCGATGGTCATCGAGTACGACCTTGCGCGCGCCGACTTCTGCGATCGCGCAATGAAGCTGGGCATGTTCGCGATGCGCAAGCGCCTCTCGCTCGGGTCGTGGCGTCGCCCCTGCGAGTCGTGACACACAAGCTGGCACGGACGGCGTCGAGGATGCGCACATGGAACCCGCACGCATCGTCAGACTCACCCCCGGCCGTGGCGTCCCGGACGTCCGTGTCGACGGCGATCGCGTCGTCATCGAGCACCTCGCGTTCGCCGACGGCGCGCTCGCGCGGTTCGTCGGGGAGCGGTCGGAGCCGGACCGACCGCTGCTCATCGAACGCGCCGTCCGGATCGGGCTGACCGCGCTCCAGGACGCCGGCGTCACCCTCGACGTCGACCTCGTTCGCCACGAGTTCGAGGGCATGTTGCAGCAGACGCAGGCCGCAAACGAAAAGGCGGCGCTCGCACTGGATGCCTTGCTTCGCCAGAACTTCGCGGACGGGGACGGACGCCTGCCGCGGACCCTCGAGCGGTTCCTCGGCGACCGCGGCCAGCTCCGTGCGTTCGTGAACGACCTGTTCGACGAGGGCAAACGCGACAGTGCCATCGGGCGCATCCGGACACTCCTCGGCACGTACTTCGATGGGGACGCTTCCCGCCTTGCCCAGCTTCTGGACCCCACTCGGATGGGCTCGCCCCTTCACCAATTCCGGACGGAGGTCAGTGACGGTTTCGCGAAGGTCCACGACCGACTGACCGCTATCGAGGCGGCGGCGACCGCCAGGGCGACGGAGCGCGCCCGCTCTGCCGCGAAGGGCGCTGACTTCGAGGCGACCATCGAGCAGCTGCTCGGCGATATCTGTCGCGGCGCCGGCGACCTGCTCGATCGGACTTCCGACGAGCAGGGGGCCGTGCTGCGGTCGAAGAAGGGCGACTTCCTCTTGACGCTCGACCCGCGCCAGACGAGGGGGGCCGAGCTGCGCGTCGTCGTCGAGTGCAAGGATCGGCCCATGTCTGGCAAGGCGATGCGCGATGAGCTCGAGGTAGCGAAACGCAACCGCGATGCCTGCGTCGGGCTCGTCGTATTCAGCGAGGCGCACGCACCCGCTGGCATCGCCCCGTTCGACGTCCGGGGCTCGGACGTCTACTGCGTCGTCGACCCGCACGACGTCGATGCGTCGGTCATCGAGGCCGCGGTGCGTCTCGCGCGGCTCGTGGCGCTCGCGTCGCGGCGAGCGGCCGAGGCCGAGGTCGACGCCGCGGCCGTGGAGGCGTCGCTGGACGCCATCAAAGGACAGCTGGACGCCATCCGGGCTCTCAAGGTGCAGCTCACGTCGATCGGCACGTGTTCCCAGCAGGTGAGCGCTGGCCTGGACCGCCTGCGGGACGGCATCCTGGCCAGGGTCGCCGATGCAGAGATGGAGTTGCGCGTACGGACGACCGGGTGATCGACGGCCGGTGATATCCTCGCGGCCGATCGAGTCGAAGCCTGCGGCAGCCGTCGCAGCCAGGGAGCGCGGCTTCGCTTCGATCCTATCCGACGTGGACACAGAGAACCGCCCCATGCTCGACGCGATGCTACGGAACGGTCACGACCCGGCGATCCGCGACTGGCATGTCTGGCACTACCGGCGTGAACTTCGTGCGATGCACACCGAGGCATGACCGGAGCCGCGAGGCGCGCCGCTCAGTGCGTTGCGTGGTGGATCGTGGCACGCACACGGTCGACGATCCGTACTCGCCAGGAGATCATCACCAGGACCGCCCAGGCGGTCGCCAGGGCTGCGATCAGTGCCAGGTCACCGAGCCCGAGCGGCGCGAGCTCGAAGAACTCACGAGCCGGGGGGATGGCGAAGAACGATCCGTAGAGGCCGACCAGCGCGAGGGCGAGCGCGCTCGGGCGCCAGTCGGCTCCGTCCGCGTCGGCGCCACTCATCGACTCGCCGATGGGCGGCTCCAGGAGGGGGAGCAGCCACAGACCGCAGAACACGGCGAACGTGGTGAAGGCCGTGCGGGCCAGGTCCACGTCCCCGCTTCGGCTGTACCAGGCGTAGAGCGGGATCGCAAGCGCCGCACACGCGACGGCGGGTGGGATGACGAGCCGGAGGATCCGGCGGAGCGAATCGAGGCCCGGGCGCGCCGGTCGTGCCCAGACGGCCAGGAAGAGGGCCGGGATGCCGACCGTGACCAGTGCAAGGACGGTGTTGTGGCGCGGCGAGACGGGCAGCACGAGCCCGAGCAGAGCGACGCCGAAGATGACGAGGGACATGTACATAGCGCGTGCCAGGAAGAGATGCAGGCTGTCCTGCATCCCGGTGATGATCCGCTGACCCTCGACGACCGCTTCCGGCAGCGCGGCGAACGAATCCTCGAGGAGCACGATGTCGGCGACCGCTCGCGTGGCCTGGCTGCCGCTCTGCATCGAGATGCCTAGATGGGCCTGCTTCAGCGAAAGGACGTCGTTGACGCCGTCGCCGACCATCGCCACCCAGTGCCCGCGCTCGCGGAGCGCCAGCACCAGGCGCGCTTTCAGCGACGGGGGTACACGGCCGAAGACGGTGCCGTTCCCGACCGCCGCAACGAGCGCCGCATCGTCGAGCTCGGCAAGGTCCAGCCCTGACACGGCCGGTCCATCGAATGTCAGCCCGACCTGACGGGACAGCGCCGCCACCGTCTCGGGGTTGTCGCCCGAGATGAGTTTCAGCGTGACGCCGGCGTCCCGGAACCTCGAGAGCGTCTGCCGGGCGTCTGGCCGGAGTTGCTCGCGGAGCGCGAACAGGGCCATCGGCCGGAGGCCCTCCGGGATCAATGGCGCGTCGCCGGCGTCACGTACCACCGCGCCCGGAGGCGCCCCTGCGAACAGCATCACGCGGAGGCCTTCGGCCGCCCACTCCCCGACGCGCTCCATGATCGACGGGTCCGATCCGTCGCCAAGGCGCGGGATGAGCACCTCCGGGGCGCCCATGAGGAATGTCTCCGGGAGGCCCTGCTCCTCACCGGCGAAAGTCACGGCGCTCCACCGAAGCTCCGACGAGAAGGGCACCTCGTCGACGAGCGGCCGCTGCGTGCCGGGGAAGACGACGCGCAACGCATCGGCGCTCCTCGTCGCCAGGCCCGCACTGGCCAGGAACCCACTGACAGCCAAGCGGAGCTCGTCCTCAGGCACGTAAGGGTGCTGGCGTGCCAATTCGATCAGAGGCGTCGTCAAGGTGCCGGTCTTGTCGAGGCAGAGCACGTCCACGCGGCTCATCGACTCGACCGCGCTGGAACGCTGGATGAGCGCCTTGTCCCCGGCCAGACGCACGATGGCGAGCGCGTACGTGACCGTCACCATCACGACGAGACCCTGCGGCACGAGCGCCACGAGGACGGCCGCGGCCCGCGCCGTCTCGATCGGTGGCAGGGTCCCGTAGCGCGCCACGAGCGCGATGGCGACCGGGACCGCCGTTACCGCGACGAGCAGGCTCATCGCCCGCATCACCCGGGCGACGTCGTGCTGGATG
>JACCXQ010000007.1 GCA_013696945.1 Chloroflexota bacterium
GGCCGCTCATCGAGAGCCATCGCCAGGGGTTCTTGGTGCTGACGACCGAGACCGATACCTCGGGACGTTCGCGGAGGGCCTTGCCCTTCGCCGAGCCGACTCTCGAGCTCGTGACGACATGCTCGCCATCGTGGGTCACCCACATCGGGAAAGTCACGATCTGACCTTCGCTGTTGTGATACGAGAGGTGGCCGAGAGCGGGCTCCTGGAAGAGGTCAAGAAGATCGTCGGGGATGCGGATGTCGTCGGGCACGGTGTCTCCAAGTCGAGTTGCTAGCGTTTCGCAAGTGATGGTAAGTCGACCGCGCTGATCTTGCCCGGGGCGTGCAGGGCCCCTCCTGTCCACGGGGCGGACGAACGAGCGAACGACGCGGCTGGCCGCGCTCGATCAGAACCGTCCAGGCCCCACATGTCCACGGGTCGGACGAACGGGCGGACGAGCCGGGTCGGTTAGCCGTGCACGCCGAGTACGTCCTCCGGTCGGTCCACTGAGCGGACACTTAGGCGAGGAGGCTACGCAGATGGGGGCGCATCCCACGCTCATCCTCCGGTTCGTCCTGCCGGTGGACGCCGATCAAGTGAGATCACGAAACCCCACCCGCACCTGCGTCGGTAGGGCGTCGACTACGCCAGACATCATGGGCGACGAGCGTGGTCCCGAGGAGAATGGCGGCCGTCATCCCGAGCCAGCCGAGTGCCTGAGCCCGGTCCCCCGCGAATACATCGGGGCGAAGCCGTAGGGCGGTGATGCCGACCGCGATCGTGCCCGCCACGATGTCCAGGAGAAGGAGACCGCGGGCGTGACGACCGAAGGCGTAGGCCACAAGTAGGACGGCCAGCGAGATGAAGATCGCGCTGATGGGATAGACGAGGAACGCCCCCGCGTTCCCGTCGTCGGCGTAGATCGCGACGCTGGCCATCATCTGCTGTCCCGCCACGAGGAGCGCTGGGAGATGGAGCAGGATCGCGACTGCGCGACTTATCGGCGGGGGAGGCACGCGGTTCCGCGTCCCGTGACTGGACCCGCCCGCCGACCTGATCAGCGATCTCCCAGCACGCGATTTCCGTTCACCAACGCTCGCGCCGAGCGAACTCGGACATCGAGACCTTGCCGCGCGCGAGGGACGGCGACTTCACATCAGGTAGCGGGTAGCCGATCGGCATGACGCCGACCGGAGCGAACTCGTCGGGGATGCCCAGCAGCGCCTTCGCCTGGATCCACCCCTCGCGATCCGTGCCGGCGAAGCCTGCGCCCAAGCCCTCGTCGACAGCGGCCAGCAGGATGTTCTCGACGGTGCAGCCGATGTCCATCCACCAGTACGGCACCGGCCAGTCGATCTCGGTGCCGCTCTCGTCGACCTTGTCACTCTCGCGGTACCGGCGGTGGTACATGTCCTCCGAGACGCACGGGACGAGTTGGACGCCGCAGGTCGAGACCCACCGACCCCACCGCTCGTCCTCGTCGCACTCACCGCAGAGCTCCCCAATCGGCGTCGCATGTTCCGGTCCGTGACGACGACGACGCGCTGCCCCTGGCTGAAACCCGCCGATGGCGCGCGAGACGCGGAATCCAGGATCCGTTCGAGCCCGTCGCCGGGGATGGCACGGTCCTCGAACCGGCGGACCATCCGCCGCCGTCGGAGGACCTCACTGAACTCCACCTGAGCCTCCTCTCCCATCGCTGCTTGACCCGTTGTAGAACTCTGACCAGCGCGCGGGCACAGCGTCGATCCCGTAGTTCGCGATGGCGGCGGCCCGCGCCGCGCCGCCCATCCGACGTCGCGCTTCGGGGTCGTCGAGAACGTCCGACATCGCGGCAGCCAACGATCTGTGATCGCCGACCGGGACCGTCTGGGCGCCATCACCAAGATCGGGCAGGCAGCCGACCCGCGTGCCGACGACGGGCAGACCGCAGGCGGCCGCCTCGACGGCGGCCATCGACTGGGCCTCGTGGCGCGATGAGAGACAGAGGATCGTCGCCGATCGGTAGAGGTCGGGCAGCCGTTCGCGCGGGAGACGACCGAGGAACTCGACCGAGCCAGCGACGCCGAGCCGTTCAGCGAGTCGCTCGAGCGGTGAGCGCAGCGTCCCGTCCCCGACCAGCTGGAGCCGGAGGTCGGGGCGGCCTCCGGCGACAAGCGCAATGGCCCGCAACAGAGTGACGTGATCCTTCACAGGCTCCAGCGAGCCGACCGATAGCACGGTTCGCCGGCCGGCCGACGAGGTGGGTGGGCCGGGCGAGAAGAGGTCGAGGTCGACGCCGAGGGGCGCCATCGCAAGCCGCTTCGCCGGGACTCGGTCCGCAACCGCGTCGTGCATCGTGCTCGAGCCGCACGTCACGAGGTCCGCGCCGCGCAGCGCCACGCCCACACTCCAGCGGCCGCCGCGTCCCAGTGCCGCCCCGTACCCGACGTCCGGCAGTGCGGCGAGCTCGCCGCCCATCACCGACACCACCACCCGGCGACGCAGCAAACGCCCAGCGAGGACGGCCACCGCGCCGGCTTCGTCGGCCCAGAGGGCGTGCAGGACATCGAACGGCCGCTGCGCGTGGAGGCGCACGATCGCCCGAACACCCAGCGCGAGCACTCGTCCGCGACCGCTCATCCCCTTGTCGGCGCCAGCTCCGAGACGATGGACCATGAACCCGCCCCCATCGAACGCCGGCCCGGGTGGCGGATGGCGAAGCGCGACGACGCGGACATCGTGCTCGCGACCCATCGCGGACAGAAGGTCCGTGACAGCTGGGAGGCCGCGTGCGTCATACCCCGGCATCACGACCCCGATACTTAGCTGCTGCAACGAACCATCAACAGATGGCGTAACGATGCTCTGGTCGTCCGCGGTCGAGGCGCGCCCTGAGGTTCGCCAGTCGAAGCGCCCCGTAGGGGGATGTCCGCATACCAGCCGCTTCCAGCCGAGCCCAGTCGGATCGATCGAGGATGCCGCGCGTCGGAGCCAGGAAGAGCTCAAGGCCCGACCAGGCGCGGAACGCTTCACGCTCGGCCGCGATCCGCGCCGCTGGCGTCTCCGGCGAGCGATAGATCATCAGCCCGGTCGCGATCAGCATGCCTCCGGGCTCCAGAAGGCGCCGCAACGTTTCGACCGCCGCGACCGGGTCGGGCGTGAACTGGAGACAACGGTTCGCGATGACCACGTCGAAGCGCTCGTCGAGTCGCTCGAGGTCCCCGAGCTCCGCTTGCACTCGTCGCCATCCGACCACCCCCGGCCACCGCGCTCCGAGCGCAGCGCCCCCGACGAAGGGGTCGGCCGCCGTGACCTCGTGGCCGCCGGCCGCCAACCGGTGGCTGAGCCAGCCGTTCCATGCCCCGAAGTCGAGCACCCGGCTCGGAGGCCGCCTGCGCAGTAGTGAGCGGACCAGGTCGAGGTCGTGACGGCGCAACCTCCACTCGTGGTCGCCCGCCACATGCGCGCCACCCGGCAGGGCTGGCAGGGCCTCCGCGGGAAGCGGTGCCCGGCCTTGCGAAGCCCGCCAACCCGACACGGCCTCCTCGAGCCGCGCGATCGCCTCCCGACGGCCCTCATCGACGAGTACCACGATGTCGCTCATGAGCCGGAAAGGGTGGCGCCCGGCGCTTCCACGCGGCGATCGTTCGGCGCGGCGCGGAGCCGCGCGACGACGAGCACGCCACCCACCGTCAGCTGGCCAGCGGCGGCAGCGAGCATCGCGCCGCCGATCCCCATCGTGGGCGCGAGCATGAGGGTGCCGATGAGCGCGACGCCGATGCCGCCTACGTTCGCGAGGACCACGGTCCGCTCGCGTCCCTCGCGATACGCTCGATAGACGAGCGGGAGATACGCGAAGACGGGCAGCGTCGCCAGCCACGCCGCCATCAGGACGCTCGGCGGCAGCTCGATCCCGTAGAGCCACACGAGGACCAACCACGCCG
>JACCXQ010000010.1 GCA_013696945.1 Chloroflexota bacterium
AGCTCGGCCATCGACGAGAGCATGATGACCGGGGAGCCGATCCCGGTCACCAAGCGCCCGGACGACGAGGTCGTCGGCGGCACGCTGAACACATCCGGCTCGCTCACGTTCCGCGCTACACGGGTGGGGCGGGACACGGTGCTCGCACAGATCGTCCGGCTGGTCCAGGATGCGCAGGGGAGCAAGGCGCCGATCCAGCGGCTGGCCGACCTTGTGACCAGCTACTTCGTGCCGTTCGTGCTGGTCATCGCTGCCGCCACGTTCGCCGTCTGGTTCCTCTTCGGTCCGCGACCGGCCTTCGAGCTCGCGCTCCTCAACATGGTCGCGGTGCTCATCATCGCCTGCCCCTGCGCGCTGGGACTTGCGACGCCGGCGTCGATCATGGTCGGCACGGGGAAGGGTGCCGAGAACGGCGTCCTGTTCCGCAACGCGGAGGCCCTGGAGCGGCTCCACAAGGTCCGCTCCATCGTGCTCGACAAGACGGGCACCTTGACGGAAGGCAAGCCACGTGTCACCGACGTCGTGACGGCGCTCGGCTCCCTCGACGAGGCGGAGCTGCTGCGGCTCGTCGCGAGCGCCGAGCGCGGCTCCGAGCACGCGCTGGGCGACGCGATCGTGCGCCACGCGCGCGACGAACGCGCTCTGGCCCTCTCCGACGCGACCGAGTTCGAGAGCGTCCCGGGGCAGGGCATCGCGGCCCTCATCGACGGGCACCGGGTGCTCGTCGGCCGGGCTGGCTATCTCGACTCCCAGGGGATCCCCACCGAGCCGCTGACGTCGGCCGCCGACGGACTCGCCGAGGCCGGCAAGACCCCTGTCTTCGCCGCGGTCGATGGCAAGCTGGCCGGAGTAGTCGCCATCGCCGACACGCTCAAACCGGGCTCAGCGGCAGCCGTCGCCGAGCTCCACCGGCTCGGGCTCCAGGTCGCGATGCTGACCGGCGACAACGAGATCACGGCGCGTGCGATCGCGCGTGAGGCCGGTGTCGACCGTGTCCTCGCCGACGTCAGGCCCGACGAGAAGGCGGCCCAGGTCCGGCGGCTCCAGGCCGAGGGCAAGGTCGTCGCGATGGTCGGGGATGGCGTCAACGATGCGCCGGCGCTGGCACAGGCAGACGTGGGCCTCGCGATGGGCACCGGCACCGACGTGGCGATGGAGTCG
Organism: Chloroflexota bacterium; assembly: GCA_013696945.1. Taxonomy (GTDB): domain Bacteria; phylum Chloroflexota; class Limnocylindria; order Limnocylindrales; family CSP1-4; genus Palsa-1032. The sequence goes on from JACCXQ010000010.1 coordinate 1,162, forward strand.
GCGGCAGTGACCCTCATGAGCGGCGACCTGCGGGCCATCTCGACGGCCATAGCGTTGTCGCGCGCGACGATGCGCAACATCAAGCAGAACCTGTTCTGGGCTTTCGCATACAACGTGGCCCTCATCCCGCTCGCGGCGGGGATCCTGTACCCGTTCACGGGCATGCTCCTCGACCCGATGCTGGCTGCCGCCGCGATGGCGCTCTCGAGCGTGACCGTCGTCGGCAACGCCCTGCGGCTGCGCTGGTTCCGGCCGCCGCGGAGCGCTTCGAAGGCGGCCCCGCCCCCGCGTAGGGAGATCCTGGCTCCGACCGCGGGCTGATCCGGTTGGCAGACAACTGTTGAAAATCTGCGCTCCAGGTGCAGGATCGCGGGGGTTCCACGCCCGGCCCCGTCGGTACCGGCGTGCACCGATGCAGGCGCCAAGACGCTGGGGCGGGAGGGGTCGGATGCGATCGGGTACGGCGGTGTGCCGGCCATCCCGGGGAGCTTCCTTCGCCGCCTCGACGATTACCACGGCTACCTCTCGGCCGCAGACGCCGCGCGCTAGCGGCTCAGCGGGCGGACGCTGGCTCCGGCTCCGCCGCGGGCGTCCGCGTCGGTCCGTGGCCGCGGGTCGTCAGGTGATGATCGCGGTCTTCGTGGTCACACGGATCGATGTGAAGCACGACCTCATCGAGCTTCGAGAGGTCATGGAAGAGCGCATGGCGCACCTTCTCCCCGATCTCGTGGCCGGCGGCGACCGTCATCTCGCAGTCCACCGTGACGTGGAGGCTGGCCTCGAGGCGATGGCCGATCCAGCGCGCGCGGACCGCATCGACGGCCTCGACCTGTTCGACCCCTGATGCGACACGTTCGATCTGTGAGACCAGGCCCGGCTCGACACGATCCATCAGCCGGCCGAAGACCTGCCGTATCGCGTCGCGCAGGACCCACACGATAGCGACGGTGATGAGGAGTCCCACGACGGCGTCCGCCTGCGGATACCCCATCGCCACCCCGATCGCGCCGATGACCACGGCGAGCGACGTGAAGCCATCCGTTCGGGCGTGGTATCCGTCCGCGATCAGGGCTGCCGAGCCGATATCGCGACCGACCCGGATCCTGTAGAGCGCGACGGCCTCGTTGCCCAGGAAGCCGACGATGCCGGCAGCAAAGAGGAGCGGCAGGTTGAAGATGGGTTGTGGGTCCCAGAGGCGATTTAGGGACTCCCAGCCGGCGAGGATGGCCGAGAAGGCGATCATGCCCACGATGAACAGCCCCGCCAGATCCTCGGCACGCCGGTAGCCGTAGGTGTAGCTCTGGCTCGCAGCGCGCCGCCCCAGGACGAATGCGATCCACAGCGGGACCGAGGTCAGGGCGTCGGAGAAGTTGTGGATCGTGTCCGCCAGCAGAGCGACGGATCCGGTGACGATCACGATGAGGGCCTGCGCGGCCGCCGTCACCATGAGAGCGACGAGCGAGATCTTGACTGCGCGGATCCCCTTTTGGCTCGATTCCAGCGCGCTGTCGAACGAATCGGCCGCGTCGTGGCTGTGACCGAGGACCTTACTCAGGAGTCCTCTGATACCGCCGGCGTGCTCGTGCCCATGTCCCTCGTCGCCGTGCTCGTGCTCGCCGTGCTCATGCTCCTCGACTTCACCGTGGGGATGGTCATGCGCCTTCTCGTCGGCATGGGGATGGCGATGATCGTGAGCGTGCGAGTCCTGTGTATTCGTCATAGGTTCAGGCAGACCATCTTCGTGGAGTCGCCGCCAGGAAAGTCTCATCCAGTATGTATGCTGTTGACAGTCAACGCAAGCGATGGGTATCGTCGGCGCCTCGCCGGTATCCTCTTGCGGACGGGAGATGCCGAGCGCGCTTCCCCGACACTGAGGATCACCGATGGCCCCCGCATCTCGTCTCCACCTACTCCGCCTCGCCATAGCGGCCGTCCTGCTCGTCGCGATCGCAGGCTGCGGCGGTACCTCCGGAGGCGCATCACCCGCCGGTTCGGGGTCCATCACGGAGGTCCCCGTCCGGATGACCGACGCGCTCCGCTACGAGCCCTCTCCCATCTCCGTGCCCGCCGGCACCGTGCGGTTCGTAGTGACCAATGCGGGGACGGCGGAGCACGAGTTCTACGTCGGTGATGAGGCAGCGCAGGCCGAACACGAGGAGGAGATGAGGTCGATGGGTGGGATGGCCCACGACGATCCGAACGGCATCTCCGTCAAGCCCGGGGAGACCAAGACGCTCGAGATCACCTTCGAGGCTGGCGTGGATACGCTCGTTGGCTGCCATGTCCCCGGCCACTACGCGGGCGGCATGAAGTCGGACATCGACGTGACGCCATGACGGTCGTCGCTACCGCCAGGGCCCATCCGATCTACCTGGCCGGCCGGTGGGTCGAATCCCCACACCAGCTCTCCGTCACCAACCCGGCGCGCCCCGACGAGCCGGCCGGGACCACTTTCCACGCCACGCCGGAGCAGTACGAGGAGGCGGTCGAGGCCGCGGTCAGAGCCTTCCAGGTCACTCGGACCCTGCCCGCCTATGAGCGGGGCCGGATCCTGCGCGAGATCAGCGCCGGCGTGCATGCTCGACGGGAGGAGCTTGGCCGGCTGATCGCATCGGAGGCGGGGAAGCCGATCCGCGATGCGTTGACCGAGGTCGACCGCGCCGTCCTCACCTTCCGACTCGGTGGCGAGGAAGCGGAACGCATGATCGGTGAGACGATCCCGCTCGATCTCAACACCGCGAGCAAGGGGCGGGTCGGCATCACCCGACGCTTCCCCATCGGGCCGGTCGCTGGCATCAGCCCCTTCAATTTCCCGCTCAACCTCGCGGCCCACAAGGTGGCGCCGGCCATCGCCGCTGGCTGCTCGATCGTCCTGAAGCCGCCGTCCAAGGATCCGCTGACGATGCTCACCGTGGCGGAGATCATCGACGCCGCGGGCGTGCCCGAGGGTGCCGTCTCGATCCTGCCCATGACGCGCGATCTGGGCGACCGGATGGTCGAGGACGAGCGCTTCAAGTTGCTCTCTTTCACCGGCT
>JACCXQ010000026.1 GCA_013696945.1 Chloroflexota bacterium
CTCGCCGACCAGGGCTCGATCGACTTCGACGATCTCGTCTGCCGCGCGCTGCAGAAGCTGCGCGAGGACGCCACGCTGCTATCGCGTTGGCGGCAGGCGTGCGCCTCACTGCTCGTCGACGAGGTCCAGGATCTCGACCGCAGCCAGCTCGAGCTCGCTCTCCTCCTGGCAGGGAGATCCGCGGATGTCTTCCTCGTGGGGGACGACGACCAGACGATCTACGCGTGGCGGCTGGCGGACGTGCGGCGCGTCCTGACACTCGCCGCGAGGCTCCCCGGGCTGCGTCGTCACGACCTCGTCACGAACCGCCGCTGTCCGCCGGAAGTCGTGCGGCGCGCATCCCGCCTCGTGGCGTGCAACACGGAGCGGTTCGCCAAACGCATCGAGGCATCCGCAAGTGCGACGGGTGTCGTCCGCCTCGCCGCCGATCCGGCAGATGACGTGGCGCGGGCGCGTCGGCTGCTGGGCGGGCCGTTCATGGGCGGGTCCGGGTCGCATGCGGTCCTGGCGCGCACGAACGCAGAGCTCGCCCCGTACGCGGCGGTGGCCATCGAGCAAGGGATCAGCTACAGGGTGGCGGACGACGGGCTTCTGCTCGAGGACCCTGCCATCGATGCCCTCCTGGACGGTGCCGGCCGGTCGGCCGGTCTCCCTCTCCTGGCGCTCCAGCAGGCGCTGGCCACGACACGGCCCGCTCCCCAGCGGCGCCTCGCGAGCTCCCTGCTGGCATGGGCGGCGCCATTCGGGGACATCGTGGCGTTTCGAGCCGCGATCGAGAAGGCGCGGCGCTCACGTGCCGGGCTGCGCCGCGACGATGCCGAGCTGATCCTCGCGACCGCGCACGCGACCAAGGGGCTCGAGTTCGACCACGTGGCGTGCATCGGCCTCGACGAGGGCACCTTCCCAAGCGGGCGGTCGCTGGCCGATGCTGCGGACCCCGTCCGGACCCTGGAAGAGGAACGGCGGCTCGCCTACGTTGCCTGGACCCGCGCTCGGCGGTCGCTCACGCTCGTGTACGACCCGGCCGCTCCGTCACGCTTCCTCTGCGAGGCCTTCGATGCCTACGAGCTTCGGCCCTTATCGCATGAGGCAGAGCGTCAGCGGGGACCGGCCCCCGATCGACCTCGCACGCGCCGAAGGTCGACCGAGAAGTCGAGCTGAGCGCAGAGGTTCGCCAGCGACTCGGCCCAACCCTCTATCGCCTCGGCCCAGGCATCGACCATGCCGATCCGGTCGAGTTCGAACGGACCATCGCGCAGCTCGAGGCGCGTGCCGTAGCCGTGCGGTGCGAGGTCCACACAGACCTCGGTCGTCACGTCGTCAGGCTCGGTCCATGCCCAACGGAATCGGAACCGGCGGTCGGGCTCGGCCTCCAGCACATCGACCCAGAGGCTGCGATCGGGCCAGACGAGCGTCGAGCGGGTGTCGGGTGCCAGCGATCCATCGACCTCGGGAGCGAACCATGTGGTGATCGCCTCGGGGTCCGACCAGGCTCGATACACGCGGGACGGTGACGCATCGAGCAGCCGCTCCATCCTCACCCAGCGCTCGCTCACAGGCCCAGTGCCGTGCGGACCGTCAGGAGTCCCGTCACGACGTTCTGGACATGCTGCTCGAGCGGCACGCCGATCTCCTCGGCTCCCTTCAGCAGCTGGTCACGCGGCACCTGCCGCGCGAAGCCCTTGTCCTTCACCTTCTTGAGCACGGCGCGAGGGTCGACCTCGTCGAGGCTTCGGCCCGGCCTGACGTAGGCGACCGCGATGACGAACCCGCTCATCTCGTCGCACGCGTAGACGGTCCGAGCAAGGTCCGTCGTCCGAGGGAACCCGGTGTGGTCGCCATGCCCCAGCACAGCGTCGACCACGCTCTCCGGATAGCCAAGGCGGCGCAGCTCGTCCGCGCCGCGCAGCGGGTGCGTCTCAGGGAAGCGCTCGTAGTCGAAGTCGTGCAGCAGGCCGGCGATGCGCCACGTCTCGAGGTCGGCTCCGCCCACCTGGAAGTGATGCTCTGCGTACCACCCCACGGCCGCTTCCACGGCCACCGCGTGGCGCCGCAATGCGTCCGTGGTCGTCCACTCGTGGAGGAGCTGCCATGCGTCGGCGCGCGTGGGAGCCAGGCCCGGTGCCTGCGTCACGGCTCGACCCCATCGTCCGCCAGTGGCTCGACGTGAACGGCGCCCTCCCGTCCGCGCGACTTGATCCGCGCCGAGATCTCCTCGCGGTTGTGCCGGATCAGGTGGATCGCGGTCGGCAGGATCGAGAGTGCCACGACCACCGCGAGCACGAGGAGAAGATAGCGGTCCAGCTGCTCGCCAAGGGCCTCGCCGAGCCCGAAGCCGGCCAGCGGGAGTCCGATGGCCCAGAGGACGGCGCCGGTGAAGTTGTAGAGCGCGAAGCGCCGGTAGGGCATCCGCGCGGTGCCGGCCACGATCGGCGCGAACGTCCGGACGAACGGCAGGAACCGGGCCAGCACGATGGTCTTCCCGCCGTGACGTTCGTAGAACTGTTCGGCGGCGGCGAGGTGGCTCTTCCGAAAGAACCGCGAATCCGGCCGCTCGTAGAGGCGCCGCCCGACGCGCGACCCGAACGTGTACCCGATCGCGTCGCCGGTCACCGCCGCGACGAAACACACGGCGATGAGGATGGGCAGGGAGAAGAGGTCGGGCCGCGCCGACGCCAGGACACCCGCCGTGATGAGCAGGCTGTCGCCCGGCAGGAAGAACCCGAAGAAGAGCCCCGACTCGGCGAAGATGATCGCGAACAGCCCGACGTACCCGACCGTGATGATCATCTGCTCCAGATCGACGCCCGGCAGCATCGTCAGGCCTTTCCGGTGGGCGGCGGGAAGGGCGGCGTGACGTTCGCGCGGGCACTTCCGGCGCGGGCGCGGCGCGCGGCTGGCCGGCGCTGCTCCACGACCAACGGCAGCCGCTTGCGCTCCTCACCATCGATGAGGATCCGGATCCCGTAGTCACCAGGTACCGGAAAGGCCAGGTTCCATAGGTCCAACGCGAAGGTCAGGACGCTGTCACGACCGTGCTCCGGCCCGCCCGCCACGACCGTCGCCTGGGCGCTCGCCATCTCCGACCCGTCCGGGGTCAGCACGATGAAGCGGAGGTCCTGCTCCCGCCCGATCTCCTCGGCCGGGACGGCCAGCCCGACGACCAGTGCGAGATGCGGATGCCGCAACGGGAAGACCGGTCCCCCCAGCCGCGAGACCCCTCCACCGATCACCGCGAACTTCTGCCCCGGCCGGGCGTCTGCGGCGTCAGCGAGGAAGGCGAACTCGATGTCGGGCATCGCGCCAATGCTACCCGGGCACGCCGGGAACGCTCGATGCCGTCACGCGCTCGCCGTGACGGGCTCCTTCTTCGTGGGAGGCACGCCACGACCGGCGGCCTCTGCGAACGAGATCGGGCTGAGGGGGATCAGCGGCTCACCGCGCAGGACGCGCGCCAGGTACTCGCCCGTCGCAGACCCCGGTGTCGCAGCAACGGTCTCGGGCACACCGGCCACGATGACCTCGCCGCCGCGTGCGCCACCTTCCGGGCCCAGGTCGACGATCCAGTCGGCGGTCTTGATGACGTCGAGGTTGTGCTCGATGACGATGACCGTGTTGCCGCCGTCGACGAGGCGATGGAGGACCTCGAGCAGCTTCTCGACGTCCGCGAAGTGCAGGCCCGTCGTCGGTTCATCCAGAAGGTAGACCGTCCGGCCGGTGGCGCGTCGCGAGAGCTCCGTGGCGAGCTTCACACGCTGCGCCTCACCGCCCGACAGTGTCGTGGCCGGCTGTCCCATCCGGATGTACCCGAGACCGACATCGACCAGCGTTCGGAGCTTCGTCCGGATCGACGGCACGGGCTGGAAGACCTCGAGCGCCTCCTCGACCGTCATCTCCAGGATGTCGGCGATCGAGTGACCCCGATAGTGGATCTCCAGCGCTTCGCGGTTGTAACGCTTGCCGTCGCACACCTCACACGGGACGTACACGTCGGGCAGGAACTGCATCTCGATCTTGAGGATCCCATCGCCGCGGCAGTTCTCGCAGCGGCCGCCCTTCACGTTGAAGCTGAAGCGGCCGGGCTTGTAGCCCCGGAGCCTCGACTCGGGCACGCCGGCGAAGAGCTCACGGATAGGCCCGAAGAGCCCGGTGTACGTGGCTGGATTCGAGCGAGGCGTGCGCCCGATGGGGCTCTGGTCGATCTCGATGACCTTGTCGACCGCGTCCACGCCCTCCAACAGGTCGTGCGTGCCTGGCTGCTCGCGCGCGCGGTTTATCTGGCGTGCCAGGGCGCGGTACAGGATCTCCGTGACGAGCGTGCTCTTCCCCGAACCCGAGACACCCGTCACGGCGGTGAACGTGCCGAGCGGGAAGCGAACGTCCAGGTCCTTGAGGTTGTGGGCACGGGCCCCGCGCACGACCAGTGAGCTTCCGTTGCCGCGACGTCGTTCGGTGGGGATGGGCACCGACCGCTCGCCGCGGAGATAAGCGCCCGTGATCGACTCCGGCGAGGAGAGCAGGTCGTCGAGCGTGCCGCTGACAATGACCTCGCCGCCGTGCTCGCCCGCGCCAGGCCCGATGTCGACCACCCAGTCGGCCGTCCGGATCGTCTCCTCATCATGCTCGACGACGATGAGCGTGTTGCCGAGGTCACGCAGCCGCACGAGCGTGGCGATGAGCTTCGCGTTGTCCTTCTGGTGCAGACCGATCGTGGGCTCGTCCAAGATGTACAGGACGCCCACGAGACTGGACCCGATCTGCGTAGCGAGCCGGATGCGCTGCGCCTCGCCGCCGGACAGCGTGGCGCTGGTCCGGTCGACGGTCAGGTAGTCCAGGCCAACGTCGACGAGGAATCCGAGCCGGGCAGTGATCTCCTTGAGCAGCTGCCGCGCGATCGTCCGTTCGCGTTGGGTGAGCCGCTCGTCCAGCCCCTGGGCCCACGCCAGCGCATCGGTGACCGCGAGGTGGGCGACATGGGCGATGTTCCGGCCCTCGATGGTCACCGCCAGTGCTTCCGGCTTGAGCCGCTGCCCTCCGCAGGTGTCGCACGGGCGCTCGACCATGAACTTCTCGAGCTCCGACTTCACCCACTCCGATTCCGTCTCGCGGTAGCGGCGCCGGAGATTCGGGAGCAGCCCCTCGAACGTGGCGTCGTAGGTCCGGCTGCGACCGTGGTGGCGGTAGGTGATCCGCACCTTCTCTCCGCGCGGCGCGTTCATCAGGTAGTCGAGATGCTCCCGGGGGAGATCCCGGACCGGGACGTCCGTCCTGAATCCTCGCGACTTCGCGACGCCCTCGACGACCCTCCCGTACCACGAGTCGGCGATGGGCATCCGTGACCACGGCACGATCGCCCCTTCGGACAGCGAGAGCGACCGGTTCGGGACGAGCCGCTCGGCCTCGAACTCGAGGCGCACGCCGAGCCCGGTGCAGGTGGGGCACGCGCCGTGCGGCGAGTTGAACGAGAAGCTGCGCGGCTCGAGCTCATCGATGGTGGCGCCGTCGATGGGGCACGTGAAGCGCTCACTGAACCGTTGCTCCTCGAAAGCGCCGGGGTCGGCAGGCGCGATGACCATGACGCCCTCGCCGAGGCGGAGCGCCGTCTCGACCGAGTCGGCCAGCCGCGGCGCATCCGGGTTCGGATGATCGGGACCGAAGGGACGCCCTTCGTCGTCGGCGTGGTGCACAACGACACGATCGACGACGACCTCGATCGAGTGGCGCTTGTACTTGTCGAGGGTGGGGGCATCATCGAGGTCAAAGAGCTCGCCGTCCACGCGGATGCGCACGAAGCCCTGCCGGCGCGCCGCCTCGAAGACGCGGTCGCCCTCCGTCTTGCGGTCCTTCACCAGGGGTCCGAGCAACAGAAGGCGGCCGCCTTCGGGGAGTGCCAGGATGCGGTCGACGATCTGTTGGACCGTCTGCCGCTCGATCTCGTGACCGAACGGACAGTGGGGATGCCCGATGCGGGCGAACAGCAACCGTAGGTGGTCGTAGACCTCCGTGACCGTGCCGACCGTCGATCGGGGGTTGCGGCTGGCGCCCTTCTGGTCGATCGAGATGGCCGGCGAGAGCCCATCGATCTGGTCGACGTCCGGCTTCTCCATCTGGCCCAGGAACTGGCGCGCGTACGCCGAGAGGCTCTCCACGTAGCGGCGCTGGCCCTCTGCGTAGATGGTGTCGAATGCGAGGCTCGACTTGCCGCTACCGGAGAGCCCGGTCACCACGACCAGCCGGTCGCGCGGCAACTCGACGGTGATGTCCTTGAGGTTGTGCTCGCGCGCGCCGCGAACGCGGATCATCTCCTGGGGCACGGGCCGGATTCTATAGCAGGATGCGCGATTTCGAACAGACGTTCTGTCGAGCGGCTCTGTAAGGTTCGCGCGGCCTGAGCCGTAACAGTGGCGATATGCAGGACGACCAACGCCGCCGCGCCGTCGAGGACGCCTACGCCGCCCACCGCGACGACGTTTATCGGCTCGCGTACGCGATCCTCGGCGATCGCGAGGAGGCCGGCGATGCGACGCAGGACTGCTTCGCGCGCGCCTTCCAGCGATGGGACCGCTACGACGGCGACCGCCCGCTGCGGCCCTGGCTCCACGCCATAGCGAGCCGGATCGCGCTCGACGCGCTGAGGCGCAGGCGCGTCCGGCGCTTGTCGATCCCGGAGATCGGCCGGCAGGAGGCGGCGCGCAGCGATGGTCCGTACGGAGGTCACGATCCGGCCAAGGCATCGTCACGACGCGAATCGGTGGAGCAGGCGCTGGCCGCTCTCCGTCCCGTGCCGCGAGCAGTCGTGCTGCTTCGCTACCGCTACGGGTACGACTACGCCGAGATCGGACGTCTGCTCGATCTCTCAGCCAACAACGTCGGCGTGCTGCTGACCCGTGCTCGAGCGCAGATGCGCGAACGCCTGGAGCGCGACACCGATGCACCACAACGACAGGAGGTAAGGGGATGACCGCTCAGCGCCCGGTCGACGACGAACAGGAGCTCAGCCGCTGGATCTCGGAGGTCAGCGAGGATTGGCGCATGCCGCCGCTCCGACCGGGCCAACAGGGATGGGACGAGCGCATCGAGCGACGACGGCTTTCGTGGCCGGCGGGGCCACGATCCATAGTGCGAGCGGTCGGCACGCTCGCGGCCGGCGTCGTCGTGGTGGGGGTCATCGGCGCACTCGTACTGAGTGGACTTCCGGCCGCTCGGACGAGCGATCCCGGGGGCGGGAGCGATACGTCCGTTGACGCGACCG
>JACCXQ010000076.1 GCA_013696945.1 Chloroflexota bacterium
TGCTCGGAGTCCTCCTCGAGCCCTTCCCCGCGCGGTCTGAGCCGCTCGTCGAGCTCATCTACCAGAAGAGGTCGCTGGCGCGCGGGCCACGCATCGTGGCCATCGGAGGCGGGACCGGACTGTCGACGCTGCTGCGCGGCCTGAAGGAATCGACCAGCAACATCACGGCCGTGGTCACCGTCGCCGACGATGGCGGATCGTCCGGGATGCTCCGTCAGGAGCTGGGGCTCCCGCCGGTCGGGGACCTCCGCAATTGCATCGCCGCCCTTGCGGATGCGGAGCCCGCCATGACCCGCCTGCTGCAGTACCGCTTCCCCAAGGAAGAGGCCGGCTCCGGCGTCAGCGGTCACGCGTTCGGGAACCTGCTGATCGCGGCCCTCAGTGCGATCGAGGGCGACTTCGAGGAGGGCGTTCGACAGTCGAACCGGGTCCTGGCCGTACGCGGACGGGTGCTGCCCGTTGCGCCGGTCGCCCTCACGCTGCACGCCGAGCTCGCCGATGGGCGGTCCCTGGAGGGCCAGTCGGTCATCGCTCGCGCGCGGGGTATCCGCCGGGTCTGGATCACGCCCAGCGACGTGTCGGCCAGCGAGGAGGCCATCGCCGCGATCGGTGAGGCCGAGCTCATCGTCCTCGGCCCGGGAAGCCTCTACACGAGCCTGCTGCCCAGTCTCCTTGTGCCACGCATCCGCGCCGCACTCGAAGAGGCTGCCGGGCTGCGCGTCTACGTTGCGAACGTTGCGACGCAGCTCGGTGAGACCGAGGGGTACAGCCTCGCCGAGCATCTTGCGGCGCTGCACGCGCACGGCGTGGGCGGTCTCATCGACGTGGTCGTGGCCAACGACAACACCCGGGCACGAACCCCGGCCGCCTACGCCAGTTCTCCGGTCATGACAGACGTCGGGACCGATGGTTCGGACACACGCGTGGTCTTCGGCGACGTCGTCGACGACGACAACGCTCACCATCATGATCCGCAGAAGCTGGCCGGACTGCTGCTGCGGGTGCTGGAGGAGCGCTCGACGCCGCGCACGCCGCAGGTCGCGCGCACCGCCTGAGCCGATGGTTCGCGAGCAGGACCTTGCCGCGGCGCTCCGCGCGGAACTGGCCGCGGTCGAGCCTGCGCGGGCCTGCTGCCGGAGGGCGGAACGCGCCGGTCTCGGCATGGCCGCCACTGGACGCGCCCGATCGGCCGGCGTTGCTCGGCTGGCCGTGCGCCTGGACGCGGATCGCGCCGCGGTGGACACATTCGACTGGCATCGCGCCGAGGAGCACTGCCGGGTGGCGTGGCTGCGCGGCTGTTTCCTGGCACGTGGATCGCTCAGCCTGACGCCGTCCGGCACTCACCTCGAATTCGTCCTCCCGATCGTGGAGGCGCCCGCGCTGGTGGAACGGCTCCTCGAGATGGGTCTGCCCGGATCGTGGCGCGTGCGGCGCGGGCAGGGTGTGGTGACCTGGAAGGGACGGGAGACGGTCCTGGGGTTCCTGCGGCGAGCCGGAGCGTCTGCGTCGACCCTGGAGCTCGAGTCGGTCGCGGTGACGCGGGCTCTGCACGGGGACCTGAACCGAGTGCTGAACGCTGAGAACGCCAATCTGCGCCGGACGGTGCTGAGCGCGGTTCGCCAGGTCACTGCCATCGAGGCGCTCGAGCGTTCCGGACGTCTTCGCGGGCTGCCCGCCCACCTCCGGCTCGTCGCCGACGTACGGCGTCGCGCGCCCGAATCGACCCTCAGCGAGCTCGCCGCCCTGTCGGGGATCACCCGGCCGCGTGTCCAGCGCGCTCTGGAGCGCCTGGAGTCGCTTGCCGATGAACATCCGGTGGGCAGCGGCGTGGGATGATGCCGGTCGTGCGCCCCGTCGTGATCGTCGCCAATTGGAAGATGCACACGACGCTCGCGGATGCCGGTGAGCTCGCATCCTCCATCGCTCGCGCGACTGCTCATCCGCGCGTTACGCGGGTCATCTGCCCGCCGCACGTGTCCCTTGCGGCCGTGAGTGCTGCACTTCGCGGCACGGACGTCGCCGTCGGAGCGCAGGACTGCCATTCGGAAGCGTTCGGGCCGTACACCGGTTCGGTGTCCGCCCCCATGCTGGCCGGCCTGGCCACATGGTGCCTTGTGGGGCATTCCGAGCGCCGGCGTGACCAGACAGAGACCGACGAGCTCATCAGCCGGAAGCTGCTGCGCTGCTTCGAGGCTGGCCTGCGCCCGGTGCTCTGCGTGGGCGAGCAACTGGAAGAGCGCGACGACGGGAGGGCCGCTGCGACGGTGCGGACGCAGTTGGAGGGCGCGCTCGGTGCGATCATCGGCCGCGGGCCGGATGCGGCGGCGGGGCTCGTCGTCGCATACGAGCCGGTCTGGGCGATCGGGACGGGAAGGACGGCACGTGGTGCGGATGCGGCCTCGATGGCCCAAGCGATCCGCGACGTGGCTGACGGTCTCGGGATGGATGACGCGGCCTCGCTGCCGGTCTTGTACGGGGGCAGCGTCACTAGCGCGACGATCGGCGAGTTCCTGGCCGAGCCGACGATCGACGGGGCCCTTGTCGGCGGCGCCAGCCTCAAGGTCGAGGAGATGGCAGGGATCGTGGCGCGCGCGTCGGTCACCGCCGAGGCTCGGCAGTCCGCCGGCGTCGCCTGAGCCGGGTGCCAGCTCCGACGGATCGTCCGCGGCCGGTCGTGCTGGTCGTCCTCGACGGGTTCGGCATCGGCCAGCGTCCCGAGGCGGATGCGATCGCGGCGGCCGCCATGCCCACCTGGCGATCGCTGCTCGCCGCGTGGCCTCACGCCCACCTCGAGGCGTCCGGCGAAGCCGTCGGCCTGCCCGTCGGGCAGATGGGCAACAGTGAGGTCGGGCATCTCAACATCGGCGCCGGGCGGCCCGTCGTGCAGGACCTGCCCCGCATCGACGCCGCCATCGCTGATGGCAGCTTCGACCGCGATCCGGTCATCACCGAAGCGATGCAGCGGGCCGCGACCGCCGGCCGTCGCTTGCACCTGATCACGCTGGTCGGGCCCGGGGGAGTCCACGCGAACGACCGGCACGCCGTGGCCATCGCGGCGCTCGGCCACCGGACCGGGGTCCGGGACGTGGTCGTCCACGCGCTGCTTGACGGGCGTGACACGCCACCGCGGTCCGCGGAGGTGTTCCTGCCGGATCTCGAGCGACGCCTGGCATCCGCGCATCCCGACGCCCGCATCGCGTCCGTCGGGGGACGCTACTTCGGCATGGACCGGGATGATCGATGGGAGCGGACCGCCGCCGCGTATCGGGCGATCGTCCGCGCCGAAGGCCTGCGAGCAGCGTCCGCGACAAGCGCACTGGCGGCGGCCTACGAACGCGGCGAGAACGACGAGTTCGTGCAGCCCACGGTGATCGACGCTGCCGATGGCTCGGTGTGTGACGGCGACGTCATCGTCTTCGTGAACTTCCGGGCCGATCGAGCGCGGCAGCTCACGCACGCGCTGGTCGATGGCCCGTCCTTCAGGGGTTTCGAGCGCGGGCGACGGCCTGTGGACGTCCTGGTGGCGACGATGACCGCCTACGAGCGGGGACTGCCTGTGCGTGTCTGCTATCCGCCAGTCGAAGTGCGGAGCCTCGCGCAGACCTTCTCCGAGCTCGGATGGCGGCAGTTCCACGTGGCCGAGACCGAGAAGTACGCCCATGTCACGTACTTCCTGAACGGCGGCATCGAGGCGCCCTGGCCCGGTGAGGACCGGCGTCTGGTGCCAAGCCCGAAGGTCGCGACCTACGATCTGCGACCCGAGATGAGCGCCGAGGGCGTGACCGATGCGCTCGTCGACGCGCTCGACTCCCGCGTCCACGACTTCCTGGTCGCCAACTACGCGAACGCCGACATGGTCGGCCACAGCGGCGAGTGGGATGCCACCGTGGCGGCCGTCGAGTTCCTCGATGCGTGTCTGGCGCGCGTCCTTGCCGCGTTCGACCGAGCGGATGCGCGGTCTCGTGACGCCGGCGGGCGTGGCGCCCTGCTCTGCATCACGTCCGACCATGGCAACGCTGACGAGAAGCGCGACGCGGCCGGGTCTCCCGTGACGGCCCATTCGCTCAACCCCGTGCCGATCCTGCTGGCGGGGACCGCAGCTCGCGGCCTCCGACTTCACGATGGGGT
>JACCXQ010000147.1 GCA_013696945.1 Chloroflexota bacterium
ATCGACCTGATCCCCGACTTCCTGCCGGTCGTCGGCAGGCTCGACGACCTGGCCATCGTCGTCTTGGCGCTCGATCTGTTCCTGGAGAGCGTCCCGCAGCCCCTGCTGTATGAGAAGTTGACCGCGCTGGACATCGATCCGCGTGAGCTCGAGCGGGACCTGGCGAGGGTCCGTCGCTTCGTGCCGCGGCCGGTGCGGGCGCTCGCGATGCGCCTGCCGAACTTCATCGAGACGGTCGCCGCCTCGGTGCGCCGCAGCGTGGCGGCCCGACCCGCTCCCCGCCCCGTCATGGAGGACGCTCCCGCGTGAAGGTGATCCTGACCAACGACGTCGATGCGCTCGGCAAGAGTGGCGAGCTCAAGGACGTCACCGACGGCTACGCACGCAATTTCCTCATTCCCAAGAGGCTCGCCGTCCCGGCCGCTGGCGGCGCCTATCGGGCATGGCAGCACGACGTCGCGAGCCGCGAGGAGAAGCGCAAGAAGGAGCGCGCCGCGGCTGAGATCGCCGCTCAGCGCATCAGTTCCACCACGCTCACGATGGGTGTGAAGGTCGGAGAGGGCGGCAAGCTCTACGGGTCGATCGGAGCCAAGGACATCGCCGAGGCCCTCGGGCGGCGCGGCATCGACGTGGATCGCCACAAGGTCGACCTGGATGAGCCGCTCAAGATGCTCGGCACGTACAAGGTCGCGGTCAAGGTCTTCGCGGGCATGACGCCCGAGGTCACCGTGGTGGTCGAGCCCAAGGGCTAGGCACCCACACTACGGGCTGAGCGCCCGGGAGCGCTCAGCGCCCGCCGGGCACCTTCTGCGCTGCGAACGCGGCGATCCCGCCAGTGCGGCCTTCGCGATCGGGCTGTTCAGCATCCCCCGACGCCGCCTTGGGCGGATCCGCCTCTCGCTGACGACCCGCCGAGCATCCCGCTGAGCATGCCGCCGAACCCGGCGCCCCCGGCGCCGCCGAGCAGCGACCCGAGCAAGCCCGGCTGCTGCTGGTGCATCCGCGAGGTCATCGAGGCGAGCTGACCGGAGTCCTGGAAGCGATCATCGATGCCGTCCTGGTCGAAGTCCTGGATCGGGACGCCTTCCTGTCGAGCTCGCTGCTGCACGTATCGCCCGAACTCGACGCGCTGCTCCGGTGTCAGGCGTTCGAAAGCTTCCCGCGCCGACTGCTCGTAGACGTCGGGTGGGACGTTCGGCGCTATCTCCTGGTAACGGTCGATCGCCTCCTGGTCCGAGATGCCGTCCCATGGCGCGCCGGTCTGATACCGCTTGATGAAATCGTCGGTCTGCTGGCGTTTCGAGCCGCCGAGGATCCCCTGGAGCATGTCCATCGTGGCCTCCGTGTCGTACGTATGCGTCGGTCTGGGTCGATGAGCGTACGGACCCGTCCGGCTCGCGCAAGCGCTCGCTTTCCCCAGACATCTATCCATCGCCTTTCGGGTCGCGCGAGGAGGACGCAAGCGAGCCGTCCGGCGGCGGGGTCACGGTTTGCACCGCTCATCCACCCGGGGGCTGCTATGCGTGGTTCGTGGGCCCCTGTATCGCCACGCCACGCTCGGCGAGTGCACCGGGTGACTGGCACGCGCGACGAGACCGCTGGCGCCGCGCTTATCAGCCCCGGGGTGACTGGATGGTGCGGACCCGGCGTCGACCAGCCGCGAGTGGATGCACGCGCCTCCCGCGCCGCGCCCGCCGTCCGCGCGCGGACCTCTCCCTCGTCCGCCGCCCGCGCGCCGACCTCTCCCTCGACCGTCGACACCCTTTCCGCCGCGCGCATGATGGGAAGGTGACCACCGGCGTTCCCACCATCCTCCATGTCGATCTCGACGCGTTCTTCGCCGCTGTCGAGCAGCGCGATCGGCCGGAGCTGCGCGGGCGCCCCGTGATCGTCGGTGGCGGCGGGCCCAACGACCGCGGCGTCGTGAGTGCCGCGTCGTATGAGGCGCGTCGGTTCGGCGTTCGCTCGGCGATGCCCCTGCGCACGGCCGGTGCGCTCTGCCCCGACGGCGTGTTCGTACACGTTGACGGGAAGAAGTACGGCGCCGTGAGCCGCCAGGTGATGGAGATCCTCCGACGGTTCACGCCGCGCGTAGAGCCGGTCTCGATCGATGAAGCCTTCCTGGATGTCCACGGGACCGAGGCGCTCTTCGGGTCGCCCGAGTCGGTCGCGAAAGCGATCCGGTCGACCATCCGTGAGGAGCTCGAGCTCACGGCGTCGATCGGGGTCGCGACCACGAAGCTGGTGGCCAAGATCGCGTCGGACCTGCGCAAGCCCGACGCCCTGGTCGTGGTCGAGCCGGGCACCGAGGCCGACTTCCTCGCGCCGCTGCCCATCGAGCGTCTGTGGGGCGTTGGTGCGAGCACTCGGCGCGCGCTCGCCGACTACCAGGTCGTCACGATCGGGGACC
>JACCXQ010000153.1 GCA_013696945.1 Chloroflexota bacterium
GCCGGCGATCGACATCGTCCGGGAAGGCGACGCCGAGACGACGGTAGAAGTCGACCGACCGCGCCAGGTCCTCGACCAGGAGCACGACCATCGTGAAACGCGGGCTGGGCATCGGTCCATCGGTCGAAGGCATCAGTCCGGCCGCCACAGGTCGATCTGCGGCAGCCCATGGATCCCGAGCGTCTGCGAGAGCTCCCCGCAGTGGTATGCCTCGTGGCTGAAGAGGCGCTGGAGGATCGAGCCGCGGGTATGGACCTGGACCGTGCCGTCGTAGTCGCGGTGGATCTCGTCTGCCAGCATGCCCGGCGTCCATCGGTCCAGGCAGCCGTCGACCAAGCGGAAGGTCGACGCCAGGGCCTTGACGAGCTCATCGGCCCCGCGAGGATGGCCGAGGTCGTCCTCCCAGCCGTTGTTCGCGACGTCCGCGAATGGCGTCGTCTCTGCGCCGGGCTCACCGATGACGTCGCACAGCCAATACACGCGCCCCCCGGCGGTGTGACCCACGGTCGCCCAGATCGGCCATAGCCCTGCCGACGGGCGGATCGCGAGCTGCTCGGTCGACATGGCGCCGATGACCTCGCGCAGCCGGCGGTCGTACTGCGGCCACATGTCGTAGAAGGGTCGGATCGTCGGCGGGGATCGCTTCGGCGCAGCGGTCATGACTCCATCATGGCACGTCGGTCTCTTCTGGCATGCAGTCTTGACAGCCACGCTATACAACTGTATGGTTGTATCAATGCAGACCACTGGACCCGACTTCGACCGCGTGTTCGCCGCACTGGGCGATGCCACAAGGCGTGACATCGTCCGCCGGGCGATCGCCGGCGTGGAGGGCGTGGCCGAGCTCGCAGACCACTACCCGATGAGCTTCGCCGCGGTCCAGAAGCACGTCGCCGTGCTCGAGCGGGCGGGCCTCGTCACCAAGCAGCGCTCCGGGCGCCGCAAGGTCGTCCGGACTCACGTCGAGGGGCTTCGCGCCGCGCAGCGCCTGCTCGACCGCTACGAGGAGCTGTGGCGCGGGCGTATCGACCGCATGACCGCTCTCATCACCACCACCAAGGAGCGTAACAAGTGACCGTCACCGATGTCCGGAAGGATCCCGACGCCCTGTCCATGACCCTCACCGCCGAGTTCGACGCATCGCCCGAGAGGGTGTGGCAGCTCTGGGCGGACCCGCGCCTGCTGGAGCGATGGTGGGGTCCGCCGACCTACCCCGCCACCGTCGACTCCCATGACCTGCGTGTCGGCGGCCGCGTCGAGTACCACATGACCGGCCCCGAGGGCGACCAGCCGCATGGCTACTGGGAGGTTACCGAGGCAGATCCACCGCACTCCCTCGCATTCCGCGACGGCTTCGCCAACGACGACGGTACGCCCAACCCGGACCTACCCACGACCGAGGCCCGCGTGACGATCGAGGAGATCAGCGACGGGCGCACGCGGATGTCGATCGACAGCATCTTCCCGAGCACCAAGGCCATGGAGCAGCTCCTCGCGATGGGCGTGGAAGAGGGGTTCACGCTGGCTCTCGGCCAGATCGACGCCATCCTGGCCGAGGACGCCGTCCGTTCGGCGTAGCCCAGACCGATGAGATCGGCCGCCCCGACCGGTCTGTTACGGGGACATCGAGATCACCACACGAGGAGAGCACCATGACCACGATGACTGAGCCGACGACCCGCACCCTTGATGTGCCCGGCGCGGTGCTTACCTACGACGTTCGGCGCGGCGGCTCGGGTGATGCCCCGGTCCTGTTCCTGATCGGCTCACCGATGGGCGCCGCCGGATTCGGCACGCTGGCGGGACACTTCAGCGACCGCACGGTCATGACGTACGACCCCCGCGGGGTGGAGCGCAGCGAGAAGACCGATCCCATGAGCCGCGCCACGCCCGACGATCACGCCGATGACCTGCATCGGCTCATCCAGGAGCTCGGTGCCGGGCCAGTCGACCTCTTCGCTAGCAGCGGCGGCGCCGTGAACGCGCTGGCCCTGGTGTCGCGCCATCCGGACGACGTCCGGACCCTCGTTGCGCACGAGCCGCCGCTCGCCTCGATCCTTCCCGACCGCGAGAACGCGATGGCGGCCGCGCGCGCCATCCACGAGACGTACAACCGCAGCGGCTGGGGCACGGGCATGGCGCACTTCATCGCCGTCGTGAGCCACAAGGGCGAATTCCCGGACGACTATGCACAGGAGCCGGCGCCGGACCCACAGATGTTCGGGATGCCGACGGAGGACGACGGCTCCCGCACCGACATGATGCTGGGTTCGAACATGGTCACCTGCACCCACTACGAGCCCGACTTCGACGCCTTGCGGGCCGCAACGACCCGGATCGTCATCGGCGCCGGTGCCGAATCGGAGGGCGAGATGGCCTGCCGCGGTGCCTTCGCCGTCGCCGAGCGGCTCGGCACAGAGCCGGTCATCTTCCCCAGCGGCCATGGCGGGTTCCTCGGGGGGGAATACGGCCAGACGGGCGACCCGGACGCCTTCGCCGCCAAGCTGCGCCAGGTCCTCACCGAGGCCTGAGAGGGAAGGAGAACGACGATGCAGCTCACCGTCACGACGTTCCTCTCGGTCGACGGCGTCTACCAGGGCCCGGGGGCCCGAACGAGGATCGCAGCGGCGGCTTCGGCCGCGGCGGCTGGCTCGTTCCCCACTTCGACGAGGCGACCGGCGAGTTCATGGACTCCGACTTCCAACAGGCGGATGCCTTCCTCCTCGGCCGGCGCACGTACGACATCTTCGCCGCTTCGTGGCCGAGCGCCACCGATCCAGACGACCCGATCGCGAGCCGCCTCAACACGCTGCCGAAGTACGTTGCCTCGACCAAACTCACGAACCCGGAGTGGGCGAACACGAGCGTGGTGGAGGGGGACCTGGCCTCGGCCGTTCGGGAGCTCAAGGATCGCGACGGGCGCGAGCTCCAGGTGCACGGCAGCGGCAGGCTCGTGCAGTTCCTGCTCGACAACGAGCTCGTCGACCGCCTGGACCTGCTCGTTTTCCCGGTGATCGTCGGCGCAGGACGCTGTCCGGGAACAGGCGGCGGCATTGCGACCGGCTTGGAGCTGGACCACTCGCGCACCACGGGATCGGGCGTGACGATCTCGGTGTATCGACCCATCGGGCGGCCGGAGTTCGGCGAGGTCGAGGTCAACTGACGACGCGCATGGGCAAGCTCATCTATCTCATGAACGTGTCGCTCGACGGCTACGTCGAGACGCCCGACCATGGCCTCGACTGGACGACCGTCGACGACGAGCTCCACACCTGGTTCAACGACCAGACGCGGAGCCTCGACGCCTCCATCTACGGGCGCCGGTTGTACGAGGTCATGGCGGCGTACTGGCCGACCGGCGAGGACGATCCGTCAGCGACCGATGCCATGCGCGAGTTCGCACGCATCTGGATGCGGATGCCGAAGATCGCTTTCTCGTCGCGTCTCGAGCGCGTGGAGCACAACAGCCGCCTGGTGCGCGGCGACGTCGGAGCGTTGCTCGAGGGGCTCCGCCACGAGTTCGACGGCGACATCGCCGTCGGCGGACCGAACCTGGCCGGCCAGTTCGTGCGTCGCGGGCTCGTGGACGAGTACCGGCTCGTCATCCACCCGGTGGTCCTCGGAGCCGGTACGCCCTTCTGGCCCGAGGTCGACGCACCGCTTCGGCTGCGGAACCTCCAGACGCGCGCCTTCGCCTCCGGCGCCGAGCTGAGGACGTACGTCCCGTCGTAGCGCCACCTCGATCGACTTTGCGACCGAACTCGCGCGGTCGGCGGGTACCCTAGTCACTAGTGGTGCACCAGCTCACCCAGGCGCAGGCTCGGCGGATCGCCGTGCGTGCCCAGTCGCTGGACGCGACCCGGCCGACGGACCTGGTCTCGCTGGTCGAGCGACTGTCCATGTTGCAGCTCGACCCGACCGCGGCGATCGCGCCGAGCGCAGACCTCGTTGCCTGGAGCCGCCTCGGCTCGGCGTATCGGCCCGCCGATCTCAAGCAGGCGCTGGAGCAGGACCGGACTCTGTTCGAGTTCGACGCGGTGGTCCGACCGATGCGCGACCTGGGCCTCTACCTCGCCGGCGCCTCCGACTGGCCGCCCTATCAGAAGCAGCGCGACTGGCTACGCGACAACGACCGATTTCGTCGCGACATCCTCGCCCGGCTCGCAAGCTCCGGCCCCTTGAGCTCGCGTGACATCCCCGACACGTCGGTCGTGCCGTGGCCGTCGAGCGGGTGGACGAACGACCGCAACGTCACGCAGATGCTGGAGTTCCTGGCGAGGCGTGGCGAAGTGGCGATCGCCGGGCGCGTCGCGCGGACCCGGTTGTGGGATCTCGCGGAGCGTGTGTTTCCGCCTGACGTTGATGTGCTGTCGGTCGAGGACGCGGCGCGAGTCAGGAACGAGCGGCGGCTCGCTTCGCTCGGTATCGCGCGCCGCAAGACCAGAGCCGTGCCGGTCGAGCCGATCGTCGTGGGCGAGGCCGGCGAGCCGGCCGTGGTCGAGGGGGTGAAGGGGGAGTGGCGCGTCGACCCCGCTGCGCTCGGCGACGACTCCGAAGGCCGGACGGCGCTGCTCTCCCCCTTCGACCGGCTCATCCACGACCG
>JACCXQ010000296.1 GCA_013696945.1 Chloroflexota bacterium
GGCGAGAAGCGCGAGGTCGCGCGAGAGACCCTGGACGCATTCGCGGGGGGTCTCGAAGGGTCACTGCTCTACCCCGACGATGAGGGTTTCGCCGAGGCGATCCTTCTCTGGAACGGGATGATCAAGAAGCGCCCGGCCGTGGTGGTCCGGCCGCTGACCACCCCGGACGTGGTCCGAGCCATCGGGTTCGTCCGCGACAACGGGCTGGAGCTCTCGATCAAGGGCGGTGGGCACAACATCGCGGGCCTGGCACTGTCCGATGGCGACATCACCCTCGACATGTCAGGGATGAGAGAGGTCGAGGTCGACGCAGAAGCAAGACTGGCGCGGGTGGGGCCGGGCTGCGTCCTTGGCGACGTGGATCGGGTCACGCAGGAGCACGGGCTGGCCACCACGCTCGGCTTCGTCTCCGCGACCGGCGTGGCGGGGCTCACGCTCGGCGGCGGGTTCGGCTACCTGACGCGCCGATTCGGGTGGACCGTCGACGATTTGGAGGAAGTCGAGATCGTGACCGCCGACGGGGCGGTGCGGCGCGCGTCGCGCAACGTGAACGAAGATCTGTTCTGGGCCCTGCGAGGCGGCGGCGGCAACTTCGGCGTGGTCACGGAGTTCGTCTTCCGGCTCCATGAGGTCGGCCCCGAGATCACCGGTGGTCTGATCGCCTGGCCGGCATCCGAGGCCGCGGGCGTCCAGGAGCTGTACCGCAGGACCGTCGAGTCGGCCCCGCTCGAGCTCACACTGGTCTGCCTGAGGCGCAACGCTCCGCCGGCGCCGTGGCTGCCCGAGGCTGCCCACGGCACACCGGTCATCATCATGGTCGCCTGCCACTCGGGCACCCCGGAACAGGCGCAGTCGGACCTGGCGCCGATCAAGTCCCACGGCCAGCCGCTGGCCGACCTGATCCAGCCCAGGACGTACATCGCCCAGCAGTCGCTGCTGGACGCGACGCAGCCCAAGGGGATGCACTACTACTGGAAGTCCGAGTTCCTGTCCGGGCTCAGCGACGAGGTCTTCGACACCTACAACGCTCAGTTCGTGGACCTGAAGGCGCCGGCGAACCAGATCGTGCTGTTCCCGATAGCGGGTGCGCTCAACGATCACCCCGAAGATGACGGCGCGATGGGCAACCGTGAGGCCGCGTTCGCGTGCGTGATCCAGGCGATGTGGCGAGAGGACTCCGGGGCCGGCGACGCCAATCGCGACTGGGTGCGAGGCGCCTGGCAGGCGCTGAAGGCCTATTCCACCGGCGGCAACTACGTGAACTTCCAGACCGAGGACGAAGCCGATGAGCGCACGGTCGAGTCGTATCGGGACAACTACGGGCGCTTGGAGACGATCAAGGCGAAGTACGATTCGTCGAATCTCTTCCGCGTGAACCGGAACATCCGGCCCTAGAGGCGGTCCCGTCGACGCGCGCCCCGGCCGCTGCGTCGCAGCGCCGCCCACCGGCTGGGCTCCGACGCCCGGCTACCATGGACTCCCGTGACGACCCTCGCTCCGAACGACTTCACGCACCTACACGTCCACTCGGAGTTCAGCCTGCTCGACGGCCTGGGGCGGATCACGGACCTGGTCTCGCAGGCGTCGGCGCAGGGCTTCGACTCCCTCGCGCTGACTGACCACGGCGCGCTCTATGGGGCGGTCGCGTTCTACCAGGCGTGCCGTGACAAGGGCATCAAGCCGATCATCGGTGTCGAGACGTACGTCGCCCGCCGCTCGATGACCGATCGCGAGGGGACCAAGGACTCGCAGCCGTTCCACCTGATCCTTCTGGCCAAGGACTGGACCGGCTACCGCAACCTCTGCCGTCTCGTCACCGACGCCCACCTCGACGGCTACTACTACAAGCCGCGCATCGACCGGGAGCACCTCGCCCGCCACTCGGAGGGCCTCATCGGGCTCTCGGCCTGTCTCAACGGCGAGATCCCGCGCGCTCTCGAGATCGAGGACTGGGACTCCGCACGCCGGCTGGCCGGTGAGTACCGCGACATCTTTCGCGGCGAGTTCTTCCTGGAGCTCCAGGACCACGGCATGCCGGAGCAGCGCCGGCTGAACGGGCAGCTGCTGCGCCTCGCGCCGGAGGTCGGGCTGCCGCTCGTGGCGACCAACGACCTCCACTATGTCCACCAGAGCCAGGCCGAGGCCCACGACGTGCTGCTCTGCATCGGGACGGCCTCGAACATCGACACGCCGGGCCGGCTCCGCTTCGATACCCAGGAGTCGTACCTCAAGAGCGCGGCCGAGATGGCGAAGCTCTTCGCCGAGGTCCCGGAGGCGATCGCCAACACGAAGCGGATCGCCGAGATGACCGACCTCCAGTTCACCTTCGGGCAGCTACGGCTGCCGGACTTCCCGGTCCCCGATGGGCATACGGCCGAGTCGTGGCTGCGAGAGGAGTGCCAGCGCGGCCTCGTCGAGCGCTACGGGACGGTCACCGAGGAGATCCAGCGACGGCTCGACTATGAGCTGGGCGTCATCACGAGCATGGGCTACGCCGGCTACTTCCTCATCGTCGCCGACTTCACCCGCTTCGCACGCGACCAGAAGATCGCTACGACGTGCCGCGGCTCGGCCCCGGGGAGCATCGTCACCTACACGCTCGGCATCACGCCGGTCGACCCCATCGCCTACGAGCTGCCGTTCGAGCGGTTCCTCAACCCGGATCGCGTGACCATGCCCGACATCGACGTCGACTTCGAGGACGCGCGGCGCGACGAGGTCATCCGCTACGTCACGCAGAAGTACGGCGCGGACCACGTGGCCCAGATCATCACGTTCGGCACGATGCTCGCCCGCGCCGCCATCCGCGATGTGGGACGGGTACTGGGCTTCGGCTACGGCGAGGTCGACCGCATCGCCAAGGCTGTCCCCAACCAGCTGGGCATCAAGCTGGACGAGGCGCTCGAGATCGCGCCGCCGCTGCGCGAGATGGTCCAGGCGGACCCCCAGGTCCGGAAGCTCATCGATCTGGCCAGGCAGGTCGAGGGTGTCGCGCGGAACGCGTCCACCCACGCGGCCGGGGTCGTCATCAGCCGTGAGCCGCTGACAGAGCTGATGCCGCTACAGCGGGCCACGAACTCCGATTCGATCATGACCCAGTACGAGATGCACGGCGTCGAGGCGCTAGGCCTGCTCAAGTTCGACTTCCTGGGCCTCTCCAACCTGACCATCCTCCGCCAGGCGGTGGACCTCATCCGGGAGGAACGCGGGGTCGTCATCGACCTCGACCGGATCCCGCTCGACGACCCTAAGACCTTCCAGCTGCTCGGCTCGGGCGAGACGACCGGCATCTTCCAGCTCGAGTCCCCCGGGATGCGCCGGTACGTCAAGGAGCTGCGGCCCACCTCGGTACACGACCTGGCAGCGATGGTCGCCCTCTTCCGGCCGGGGCCGATGGACAACATCCCCGCCTACATCCGCCGGAAGCACGGGCTGGAGCCGGTGACCTACCTCCACCCGCTGCTCGAGCCCTACCTCGAGAAGACGTACGGGATCTTCGTCTACCAGGAAGACATCATGTCGGCGGCCATCGCGCTCGGTGGCTTCACCGGCCCGGAGGCCGACACGCTCGGCTACGCCATCCGGAAGAAGAAGTCTTCGGTCCTCCGAGCGCAGAAGGACAAGTTCGTCAGCCAGGCCGCGGAGCGCGGGGTCGAGCCGCGCGTCATCGACGCGGTGTTCAAGGCATTCGAGCCGTTCGAGCGCTACGGCTTCAACAAGGCACATGCCACCTGCTACGGGCTCATCGCGTACCAGACGGCGTATCTGAAGGCCAACTACCCGGTCGAGTACATGGCCTCCGTCCTCACCGCGTTCCGGGAGAACACCGAGCGCGTGGCGATCGCGATCGCCGAGTGCAGGCGGCTGGGCATCAAGGTCGAGCCACCGGATGTGCACCGCAGCGGCCTGCACTTCACCGTCGAGGGCGACGCGATCCGCTTCGGTCTCCTTGCCGTCAAGAACGTCGGCCATGGCGCCATCGAGTCGATCATCCGGGCGCGGACCACCGGCGGGGAGTTCCGCTCGCTGCGTGACTTCTGCGAGCGCATCGACCTGCGACTCACGAACTCGCGCGTGCTCGAGGCGCTCGCGTGGGTCGGCGCGCTCTCGCGCTTCGGCCATCCCGTCCAGGTCATCGAGTCACTGCCGTCCATCCTCCCGGCCGCCCAGGCCGAGCAGCACCAGCGGGCGACCGGCCAGATCTCGGCGTTCGATGCGCTCTTTGCCGCGGAACCGGATGAATCGCTCCCGCAGCGGGCCGAGGCATCGGCGCGCGAGCGGATGCGCTGGGAGAAGGAGCTCCTGGGCCTCTACCTCTCGGGCCATCCCATGGGCGATCTGGCCACGGAGGTCGGCACGTACGTCAACGCGTACAGCGGCGATCTCGGCGAGGAGCTCGACCAGCAGCGTATCGTCATCGGCGGCGTGGTGACGGGCATCCGACGGGTGTTGACCAAGGCGCGCCAGACGATGGCCGTCGCGACGCTCGAGGACCTCCAGGGCTCGCTCGAAGTCGTCGTCTTTCCCAAGGTCTTCGAGGAGACCGGCCCGACATGGGTCGAGGATTCGATCCTTCTCGTCGCTGGGCGGGTCGACCACAAGGGGGAGGAGACAGTCCTCCTTGCCGACTCGGTCTGGACCTGGGAGCAGGCGCAGGCGCTCGGACCAGATGGGTTCGCGCGCGCGATCGCGGCCGGTGATCGCGGTCGGCGGGGCTCACGAAATGGGCAAGGAGGGACGGACGCGAGGGGCAACGGGAACGGGCGATCGTGGGGCGCGCCGGTGGCGGTCGGGCCGGGTCATGGGCCCGAGATGCCGCCGACGAGCGCGCTTGAGTCCGCCATGCCGGCCGTCCTGACGCGTACCGTGCCGCTCGTCTCGCCGCTTCGGGGTGGCGGCGTCACAGGCACCATCGAGGTCCGGATCGGCGCGTCACCCACGGGCCGCAGCGCCCCGCTCGCTCCGCCCCTCGACGCCGCGGCGCCCGAGCCCCGCAACGAACCCGCCGAGCCTGCGTCGCTCCATGCGTTGGCCTCTGAGAGTGCCGATGACCCGCCGTGGCCGGAAGAGGCGCGTGCCGAGCTCGTGGCAGAGGAGACAGCCGCGACCGTGCCGATCGAAGCGGCGCCTGGCCAGCAGGTCCACGTCCGCGTCCGGCAGGCACCGCAGGAGGTCGTCGTCCAGGCGCTCGAGGTGCTCCGCGACGTACTGCGGAGCCGCCCTGGCGGGACGCCGGTGGTATTGCACCTTCCCACCTCTGGGGGGCGCCACCAGGAGATGCAGCTCAAGAGTCGCGTCGCCTACGACGCGGAGCTGGTCGCTGTGATCCGCCGGCGGCTCGGCGATGGGATCGTCGAGGTCACACTCGGCTAGCGGCTGGCCCCGCGCACCGACGCGCTAGGGCCTACGCCCAAACCAGAGCGGATCGCTGGTGCCGAAGGAGGGGATCGAACCCTCACCCACTTGCGTGGAACGGTGTTTGAGGCCGTGAGCTAGCGTCCGCCAGCGTCCGCGGTGTTCGGTTTCACGAGGGAATGGCGTTCGATTTCGGTCCTCGTGTCCCCGTCCGTGCGCCCCGGATGCTACCGGCGTTGCTTACCGAGCGCGCGACCTCCGTCGTCTGAGCGTCGGACCAGACGCTCGCGCTTGGCCGACATGTGTTCCGG
>JACCXQ010000184.1 GCA_013696945.1 Chloroflexota bacterium
CCCAGATGTTCATCCCCATCCTGCCGAAGCACGTCTGGGAGCAGAAGACCTTCGAGGCGGCCAGCCAGCGCATCGAGGTGGAGGATGCCATCGGCTCGGGGCCCTTCCAGATCGTGCAGTTCGAGCCTGATCAGTTCATGCGCCTGGTCGCTCACGACGGCTACTGGGGCGGGCGACCGCACATCGACGAGCTCATCTATCAATACTTCGGCAACGACGAGGCGCAGATCAACGCGCTGAAGGACGGCACGGTCGACCTCCTCGACAGCTTCCCCCCGACGCTCATCGGCTCCCTGGAGAACGACCCCAACATCACCATCAATCGCGCACCCAGCACCGACTTCGCCGAGCTCGGCTTCAACTCCTGGGAGCCCGATGCGGAGCGCTTCGAGGCCGAGGGTTGCGCCGACTGCCCGAAGGGACCCACGACCGGCTCGACGGGCGACCCGTGGCTGACCGTCCCGGAGGTCCGCGCGGCGCTGGCGAGCCTGCTCGACAAGAAGCAGCTGGTCCAGTTCGCGCTGGGCGGGTTCGCGACGCCCGGCGTGTCGCTGATCTCACCGCTCACGAGTCTCTACCACTACAGCCCTCCACCTGGCGACCCGGTGACGTTCCCCGAGTACACCGATGAGGCGAGCCAGCAACAGGCGCGCGCGCAGGCCGAGCAGCGCTTCGGCGACGCGATGGCCGGCCTGGGATTCACCGACACGGACGGGAACGGGATCCTCAACGCCCCCGACGATGCGGAGTTCGACCCCGAGGGCGCCGGCCAGGACTGGTCGCTGCGGCTCTACGTCCGGGAGGACGACGAGGAGGACAAGCTGGCGGGTCAGCTCATGGAGGGCTGGTTCGAGGCGGCCGGTGTGCAGATCGACTACCAGGAGGTCTCCGAGGATCCGCGCCTGTACGCGGTGACCTACCCCAACTCGAGCAACGCGGACATGGACATGTACATCTGGGGCTGGGGCCCGGACCCGGACCCGGACTTCATCCTGAGCGTCCTGTCCTGCAACCAGATCAACGGCTGGCAGGACGCGAACTACTGCGACCCCGAGTACGACGAGCTCTACCGTTCGTCACGGACGGCCGTCGACCTCGATGAACGTGCGGCCATCGTCAAGCAGCTCCAGGACAAGATCTACCACGAGTCGCCGTACGCGGTGCTCTGGTATGTCGACACGCTCGAGGCCTATCGCTCCGACCGCTGGGAGGGGTTCAACGCCATGCCGCGTGCCGGTGGCGGGATCTGGTCCACCTACGGGCTAGGGCCATGGGGCAGCCGCACGACCCTGGGGCCGATCGGCGCCGCGGGACCGACGCCTGGCGCACCGTCTCCCTCGCCGTCACCCGAGCCGGCCGCCAGCGCATCACCGGCCGCGAGCGTCGCGCCGGGGAGCGAGCCCCCCGCCAGCGCGGCGCCGAGTGAGGCTCCCGGACCGTCCGTCGCGCCCTCGGCCATCCCTTCGGCGGGCCCGACGCCCGCGCCGAGCGGAGGGCCACCTGGCGGGACAAGTGGCGGTGACTCGTTGCCGCTCATCGTGGGCGCCGCCGCTGTGGCGGCGATCGCTGCCGCCGCTTTCCTCCTGTGGCGCCGCCAACGCGTCGACGAGGACGACGAGGAGTAGTCGCGCCGACGTCCTCCCCCGACTGACGACGTCCCGCGATGACCGGCAACTTCATCGTCCGTCGGCTCGCCGGCGCGCTGCTGACGATCGTCGCCATCGCGGTCCTCAACTTCTTCCTGTTCCGGATGCTGCCGGGCGATCCTGTCAACTCGCTGCTGCCGCGCAACGTGAGCCAGGAGCAGAAGGACGCACTCCGCTCGAGGCTGGGGCTCGACCAGCCGCTCTTCCCCGGCATCGTCCGCACCAACACCGGGGATCTGCGAGTCGACCTCGGCACGCTCCCCGAGAGCATCGTGCGCAACCAGTTCGTGACGTCGATGGGCAACCTGCTGGTCCTCGACTTCGGCCTCTCGTTCGCTGAGGAGCGGCCGGTCATCGGCGTCATCGGTGATGCCTTCTGGCCGACGGTCCTACTCGTCGGCACGGCGGAGATCATCGCCATCGTCATCGGGATCCTGATCGGGATCCGCGCCGGGTGGAAGCGAGCCGGCCCGTTCGACGTGGTCTCGATCAACGCGTCGCTGGTGCTCTACGCCGTGCCGCTCTTCTGGCTCGGGATGCTGCTCTTTTACTTCCTCGCGACGCCCAACGGCTTGCCGATCTTCCCGGGCCAGCAGATGACCACGCCCGGCCGCCAGTACGCCGATGGCCTGGAGGAAGCCATCGACATAGCGCGGCACCTGGTCCTGCCGGCTGCGACGCTGGCGCTCGGCCTGATCGCCGGGTATGCCCTGATCATGCGCAGCTCGATGATCGAGACGCTCAAGGAGGACTACATCACGACGGCGCGCGCCAAGGGGTTGCGGGACGAGGACGTGGTCCGCCGGCACGCCATCCCGAACGCGCTGCTGCCGACCGTCACGATCATCGCTCTCACGTTCGGCTACGTACTCGGCGGTGCGATCGGCGTCGAGGAGGTCTACGCGTGGCCCGGGATGGGCAACCTCATCGTCGATTCGATCCGCGACAAGGACTTCCCCGTGCTACAGGGGGTCTTCCTGATCATCGCCGTGTGCGTGGTCGTTGCGAACCTCATCGCCGATGTGATCTACGGCTTCCTCGATCCGCGGGTCCGGACGTGACCGCGGCTGCGGACGCCGTGGCGGCTCGATCCCAGCCGGTCCGTTTCGCCATGCTCCGCGCGGTCCTGGGCAACCGCCAGGGGCTGGTCGGGGTCGCCATCCTCGCCGTCTTTGCGGCGATCGGTGTGGCCGGCCCGCTGCTGGTCGGTCCTATCGACCGCGCCGGCGCCAACATCCCGCTCCTCGACCCATCGTCGACGCATCTGTTCGGCACGGATCGCGCGGGGCGCGACCTCTTCGTCACGAACGTCTGGGGGGCGCGGATCAGCCTCCTGGTGGGCATCGTGGCGAGCATCATCTCGATGGTCATCGGGACCGGCGTGGGTATCGCGGCCGGCTACCTGGGCGGGCGCTGGGACAGCTGGCTGATGCGCGTCACGGACTTCTTCTACGTGCTGCCCACGCTCGTGCTTGCGCTCGTGCTGGCGGCCATCCTGGGTCCCAACCTGACCAACGTGATCATCGTCATCGGGCTCACGTCGTGGCCTGGGACCGCGCGGATCATCCGATCCCAGACGCTGACCATCC
>JACCXQ010000107.1 GCA_013696945.1 Chloroflexota bacterium
TCGAGCTC
This sequence comes from Chloroflexota bacterium, assembly GCA_013696945.1. Taxonomy (GTDB): domain Bacteria; phylum Chloroflexota; class Limnocylindria; order Limnocylindrales; family CSP1-4; genus Palsa-1032. The sequence continues at coordinate 9 of JACCXQ010000107.1, forward strand.
CACGATCTTGTTCTGCGGGTACTCGATGCGCCGGTGGTACATGCCCAGGAGCTGCGCGATGAACGCCTCGCGGATAAGGTCCAGGTCGCGCAGCGTCAGGTCGCACTCGTCGAACTGACCGTCCTCGAGTCGCTCGCGGATGATCCGCTCGACCATGGCTCGGATGGCTGGCTCGTCCTGGCTGGTCAGGGAACGGACCGACGCCTCGACGCCGTCCGCGAGCATCAGGATGGCGGCCTCGCGGCTCTGTGGCTTGGGCCCCGTGTGACGGAACCGGCGGGTATCGACCGTTGCCTCAGCCTCACGTGCCTGGGGCGACCCTGGCGCTGCGCCGGCGGCCGCCACCGCCAGCTCCCGCGCACGTGCCACGAAGTAGCTCATGAGTGCGGTCCCGTGGTGCTGCGGGATGAACGAGATGATGGTCTTCGGCAGACGGTAGCGATACCCGAGGTCGATGCCGTTGGCGACGTGCGCCTTGACCACCTCCGCCGACTGCTCCGGCGTCATCTCGTCGTGCGGGTTGTCCTGACCGCCCTGGTTCTCGATGAACCCGGTGGGATTCGCGAGCTTCCCGATGTCGTGGTAGTACGCCGCGGCACGGGTGATGAGCGGATCCGCGCCGATGGCCTCGGCCGCCCGCTCGCCCAGGTTCCCGACCATCAGCGAGTGGTGGTACGTGCCTGGGGTCTCGAGCAGCAGCCGGCGGAGCAGCGGTTGTGAGGGGTTCGAGAGCTCCAGGAGCTGGAACGAGGTCGTGATCCCGAAAAGGTTGCCCAGTGCCACGAACGACCCGACGGCTGCCACCGCGGCGCCACCGGCGGCGGCGAGCGCAGCGCCCCAGAGCTGGATGACCCCGGTCACATCGCGCTCGCCGATGAGCGTGAAGGCCGACACGACGGCGATGTTGACGACGGCCATCGCGACCGCCGCCTGGATGAAGTTGATGAGCCGCTCGCCACGCCGCACCACGATGATCCCGGCGAGACCACCCAGGAAGACGTATGCGCCGAGCTCGACCGTCCCGCTGACGGCACCGGCGATGATCCCCAGGATGGCCATCGCCACTAGCGCCGTGCCGCTGTCGAGGAGCACCGCCAGCAGCAGCCCGACGGCGGCCACGGGCACGAAGTAAGGGAGCACCGACCGATCCGCCGTGACCTGGAGAGCGAGCGTGGCGACGACGACGACCATGGCCAGCAGGAGCAGCGAGTTCGCGCGATGCCAGAGCTCGGGGCGGAAACGCCAGACCCAACCGAGGAGCAGGCCCACGAGCAGCGTGGACGCCAGCGCCCATCCGCCGACGAACGCGAGGTCCGGCTGGGGATCGAGCAGGCCGAGCCGCTCGAGCTGGTCGTACAGCGTTTCGTCGATGCGCTGACCCTCCTCGACCACGACCTCGCCCTTGCTGATGCTGTAGCGGACCGGCGCGACCTGGGCCGCCGCACTCTCCTTCGCGGCATCCGTGGCGGCCTGGTCATAGGTCGAGTTGGCGACGAGCAGGGGGCTGAGGACCTCCGTAGCGAGCTGACGGTCGGCATCGCCGAAGCGGGTCGCCAGGCGGTCACGGAACGACGCGCGCGCCTCGCCGAGCTGCGTATCCCGGACCTCAGCACGCTGGGCGCTCTGGAGGACACGGGCCATCTCGGAGCGCAGCGATGTCCACTGCGCGGGCGTCAGGGCCTGCACCGTGGACAGCGCCGACGAGGACAGGTCGGGCAGCGCCCGCGCCAGCGCCATCCGGCGCGCGTCGTCGGTCAGGATGGCCGCGAAAGCGGCGTCGACGGGCTCCATGTCCCGGTCGAATGCCTCCGACTGCTGCTCCGCGGAGGTGAAGCCCTTGTCGGCCGTGTAGTCGTACTGCGGCGGCACCTGGAGCCGGGCCTCTGCGCGGCGAGCCTCAGTCTCCGCCTCGGAGACGTAGTCGATCGAGCGGGGCGCCCGGATGTCGCGGCCCGCGATGTCGCCGATCTCGCCCCGGAAGCCGGTCGGGAGGATATCGACCGAGAGGATGGCCGTCAGCGACGCGATCATCAGCGAGGCGGCCACGAGCAGGCGCGCCGCGTCGCGGCGGGTGAAACCCTCCAGGCGGCGCCGGCGCGGGACGAACGTCATGCTGGTTCGTGCTCGTTCGAGGGCGCGGGCTCGTGCTCGTGCGAGGCGAGGTCGCGGCGTACCAGCTCCTGGGCCACGAGGCCGCTGAGCCGTTTGCCGTCCGCGCGGCCGCGGGTGCGGGGGCTGAGCAGGGCCATCACGCGGCCCAGGTCACGCGCCGAGGACGCGCCGGTCTCATCGATCGCACCGCGCACCATCGCGCGCAGCTCGTCCTCGCCGAGCGGCTGGGGCATGAACTCGGCGAGCACGGCGACCTCGCGCTGCTCCTTCGCGGCCAGCTCGTCGCGTCGGGCAGTTCGATATGCCTCGATCGACTCCCGCCGCGTCTTCACCTCGCGGACGAGCACGCCAAGCAGCTCGTCGTCCGTCAGCGGCCGACGAGCCTGTTTCTCGGCGTTGTAGGCAGCCGCGGTCGCCATCCTGAGCGTCT
>JACCXQ010000252.1 GCA_013696945.1 Chloroflexota bacterium
GGATGCGACCTGCTCCCGGCTGGTCGGCAGATGCCTGGCGGGCGCTGCTTCGCCGCGTGATCCGCGAGGGGCCGCATGACCCGGGCGAACCCCACGGCCACCACCACTCCGGAGACGAGTGACCGCCACTCGCCGCAGCCCGCCTCCCTCACCCGACACGTCGCCGCCACCCGACCCCCCTGCGTCGACCCAGCCCTAGTCGAGCTCCACGACCTCCTGCCAGTCCGGCCGATACGGTTCGAGCCCGAGATCGCGCACCTTCGGTTCCAACGCCAGCTGGGCCTCGGGGTCGCCGTGGACCAGGAAGACGCGGCGCGGTTTGCGCGCCGCCCCGGCGAAGTGCCGAAGCCAGTCGAGAAGCTCGCTTTCATCCGCATGCGCGCTGAATCCGCTGATCGAGCGGACCTGGCAACGGACCTGGCGCGTGGCGCCATCGAGGCGGATCTCCGTGGCACCGGCCTGAAGATGCGCCCCGAGCGTGCCCTCACCCTGGTAGCCCACGAACAGCAACAGCGCGGCCGGGTCATCGATGAGGTCGCGCAGGTGGTGCACGATCCGTCCGCCGGTGAGCATCCCGCTCGCCGACACGATCATCATCGGCCGAGGCGCCGTTCGGATGGCCTTTGACTGCGACGCATCATTGGTGAACGTGGCGCCGGGGTAGTCGAGCGGGGTCTCGCCGCGCTGGAGCAGCTCGTATGTCTCGTCGTCGTAGTAGCCCTGGTAGCGGCGATAGACCTCGCTTGCGGCGCTCGCCATCGGCGAGTCGAGGTAGAGCGGCACATGAGGGATCCGTCCGGCCGAGAGCAGTCGATCGAGCTCCCAGACGATCTCCTGCGTGCGCCCGATGGCGAACGCGGGCACGAGAAGGACGCCGCTGTGCTCCGCCACGGCGTTGACCGCCTCGGCCAGGAGGCGGATGGCCTCTTCGGTCGGATCGTGCTCCCGTCCGCCGTAGGTCGACTCGACGAGGACGTAGTCGGCGCCGTCCATGATGGCTGTGGGATCGCGCAGGATGGGCGTGTTCGGCCGGCCCACGTCGCCGGAGAAGCAGATCCGTCGGCTGGTGCCATCGGCATCCTCGGCATCGACGACGATGATGGCCGAGCCCAGGATGTGCCCTGCGTCGCGGAAGGTCGCCGTGATGCCGGGCGCGACGGTCACCGGCGTGTCGTAGTCGGTGGGCCGGAAGAAACGGACGGCGGCCTCGGCGTCGACCACCGTGTACAGCGGCTCCTCGATCTCCGTCTCGAGGACCGGCGGCTGTGCGCGCAGGTCGGCCTCGGCGTGGCGAGGGATCGGCGGCTCGCTCGGCGGCAGCGCGGTCTGTCCTGCGCTCTCCGCCGCCCGTCGCGCCTGCCGCTCGGCGCGCTGCTGGCGCGACCGCGTCTGCTCGGCCTGGACCTTCCCGCTGTCGAGGAGGACGAGCCGCGCCAGCTCCGCGGTCGCCTTGGTCATGTGGACGTCGCCGCTGAACCCCTCGCGGACCACGAGCGGCAGCAGTCCGCAATGGTCCAGGTGCGCATGTGTCAGGAGGATCGCGTCGATCGACGAGGGGTCGTAGACGAGCGGTATCCGGTTGCGCGCCGCCTCGTTCGGGGACCCCTGGAACAGGCCACAGTCGACGATCACGCGTGCGCGGTCGGTGGTGAGCAGGAACTGCGAGCCGGTTACCGTGGTCGCGCCGCCCAGGAACTGGAGTCTCACGCGTCCACCTGCATCGGGTGCATCCTATCGGGACACGGAGGTGGATGCTGATGGGCTTGCTCGACGGCCGCAAGGCGCTGATCTTCGGCGTGGCCAATGACCACTCGATCGCCTGGGGCATCGCCCGGGCGCTGCACGCCGAAGGGGCGATGCTCGGCTTCAGCTCGGTCGAGAGTCTGGTCGACCGGCGGGTGCGGCCGCTGGCGCAAAGCATCGGCGCCGACTTCGTCGAGCCGTGCGACGTGCAGGACGACGCCCAGATCGAGCGTGTCTTCGAGCGCTGGCGCGAGCAGCATGGCACGCTCGACATCCTTGTCCACGCGCTGGCATACGCTAGGCGGGAGGATCTCGAAGGCGCCTTCGTCGACACGTCGCGCGAGGGGTTCGCGGTCGCCCTCGACGTGAGCGCCTACTCCCTGGTCGCCCTGACCCGGCATAGCCTCCCGCTCCTATCCTCCAAGGCGAGCATCCTCACGCTGACCTACTACGGCGCCGAGAAGGTCGTCGCGAACTACAACGTGATGGGCGTTGCCAAGGCCGCCCTGGAAGCGTCAGTGCGCTACCTGGCGGCCGACCTGGGTCCGCGCGGCGTCCGCGTCAACGCCATCAGCGCGGGTCCGATCCGGACGCTCGCCGCGTCGGGTGTCAGCGGCTTCAAGACGATGTACGGGAAGTTCCGCGATGTCGCGCCTCTTCGCCGCAACATCGCGATCGAGGACGTCGGGTCGGCGGCCGTCTTCCTGGTGAGTGACCTCTCCGCTGCGATCACCGGCGAGGTCATGTACGTCGACGCCGGCTTCAACGTCCTGGGCGTGCCGACCGACGAGTAGCGACGGGCCGGCTCACGGCCCCCGCCACCCCAGAAGCAGCTGCGCCAGCTCCGCCTGCGCCTGGGCGTCGTCGAGCGCGTTGTGCGTCACTCGGCGCTCCGTGGGGTAGCGCTCGAGCACCCACCGCTTGCCGGTTTCCTCCCATCGCTGTACCCCGTCGCGGCCCATGTAGACCGACTTGAGGTCGAGGGCGGAGATACCGAACGGGTTCCGACCGAGGTAGCGATGGAGATAGTCGGCCACGAACATCCAGTCGAACGGGGCATTGAAGCCGACGAAGATCGGCCTGCCTCCGTCGGCCACCTGGTCCAGCCACGCCGCCAGCGATGCCATCGCATCGGCCGGCGCCACGGCCCTCGTCGCGAGGACGGCGCGCGTGAGGCCGTGGATCCGCTCCGTCGCAGGGTCCCACTCGCGGTCCGCCAGCGGCTGTATCTCACGGTAGAAGGCGACGTCCGGATCAGCCACGAGGCAGGCGCCGATGGCGATCATGCTGCCCGTGCCCGGCGTCGGTCCCGAGGCCTCGATATCGACGCTGATGAACTTCTCGTTGGTCGGCACGCCATCAATCGTGCCTCAGACGTGGGCCGGCCGTCCGGCCGAGCGGTCAGATGACGCGGGCGGTCACCTGGGCCACGGCATCGTCGAGAGATCATCCACGGTCGCTCCGGCCCGCGAGTCATCGAGGAGACCCTCAGCGAAGACCGGCGTCCCGGCCTGGAAGGCCAGCGACACGACGACGAGTGCGGCGAGGAGCAGGGCTCGCGCGCGACCCCGAAGGTTGCGCATTTCGAACTCCTTGATTGCGCGGCTTTGTGACTGGGGTAACGGACGGGGTGCCAGCGCAGGGCTCATCGTACGCTACGCACCACCGCACAGTCAAGCATTCGTTGACGTGGTGTCGTTGACGTAGGATGCGGATGGACTTGACTCCTGTTGACCGCTGGCACCACGGTGGCACTATCGGGTCAAAGATGGCATGACCAGGTGTACACTCCGCGGTCATGAAGACCCTGACTCGACGACGCATCGTGGTGGACGACAGCGCCCTCGCGGCCCGGATCGGGATGCGTCTGCGAGAGGCGCGGACCCGGGCCGGCCTGACGCAGCAGAAGCTGGCGGAGGGCCGCTACACGAAGGCCTACGTGAGCGCGCTCGAGAAGGGGCACGCCAAGCCCTCGATGGCGGCGCTGACCTTCTTCTCCGACCGGCTCGGCTTGCCGCCCAGCCACTTCCTTGGGGACCGCGAGAGTCGGTGGCACCGGATCGACGCGGATCTCCTGCTCGCATCCGGACGCTGGCAGGAGGCAGCCGATGCCTACGAGTCCGTCCTCGAGACGCAGACCGATCGGGGCCTCCGGGCAGAGTCGCTCCGGGGGCTGGCCGAGGCCCTCTGCCGCCTGGACCGCGGGTCCGATGCCATCGGGCCGGCTACGGAAGCCGTCGAGGCGTTCGCCCGACTGGGGCGCGACCGTGACGCCGCCCTGGCGACCTACTGGCTCGCGAACGCGCAGCACCTGGCCGAGAACACGACCGAGGCGCGGGCCCTCCTGAGCGGTCTGCTCTCACAGCTCCGGGCCCGCACCGACGCGGATCCGGATCTCCGTCTGCGGTCACTGATGGCGCTCTCGACGCTGGATGCTTCCGAGGAGCAGCATCGCTCGGCGCTCGGCTACCTCGAGGAGGCCCGCGCCATGGCTTCGGACCTCGATGACTGGCGTCGTGCGCTCTTTCTCTCGCTGCTGGCCTACAGCTATACGGAGACCGGCGACATGGAAGCCGCGATACGCACGGGCGTCGAGAGCCTGGGTCTCTTCCGGGCCGCGGAGTCGCAGCGGGAGGTCGCGAAGCTCGAGAACAACCTTGCCCTCGCGTACCTCCGGGTCGGCAACGCAGGGCGAGCGTGGGAGTTCGCCGGCCAGGCCCGCTCGCGATACTCAGCCACCGGCGATCGGCATGCGCTGGCCCACGTGGCCGAGACCGAGGCACAGATCGCGCTGTCCGATCGTGACGTCAGTCGCGCGCTGAGCCTGGCGGACGAAGCGATCGGGCACGCGGAGGCCAGCGACAACCACCGCGCCCGCGTGAGCGCGATGCTCACCCGCGCCCGCGCCCATGTCGTCGCGGGAGACCTCGACATCGCCATCGACGCGTATGACCGAACGGCGGCCGTCGTTCGGGAGCACGGACCTCGACTGCGGCTTCGTGAGGCCCTCGGCGAGTGGGCTGACGTCCTCGCCTCGCTCGGGCGGCACCAGGAGGCGTACGCGCTCACCCGCGAGGCGCTCCAGGCATCGATGCCCGACCAGACGGCTCGACCCGCGGCGGCTGGGCAGCGCGTCCTCTCGGACCTTCCCGTCTCCCTGACCCGCTCCTAGGTCCGATCCATGCCCCGTTCTCGAACTTTGTCTTCACACGGTCCGGGAAGTCAAGTATTATTCGCCTCCGGCGGCAAGCTCGCGACCCGCCGATCGGTCGGGACCCGACACTGGGGAACCGGAGCCCGACCGGGGAACGTTCTCGATGGGGTCCGGATCGACCGGAGCGGGAATTGGTCGACTCGATGGTCTGTGCCGGATGGGATCGACGCGCAGACGGGCCTCCCGGATGCTCGTGCGTTCCGGACGGCGGTGCAGGCCGCAGTCGATGGGGCCGGGCGCGGCGGGCCGAGGCCCGCCGTCATGGTCGTAGATCTCGACAGGTTAGGACCACTCCGACTAAGCCTTGGCCCTGCGGCCGGCGACGAGCTACTGGGAGCCGTCGCCGGCCGCCTTGCGGCCACGGTCCGCCGGCCCGATCTTCTTGCGCGGCTTCGGCCCGGTGCCTTCGCGCTCCTGCTGCGTGAGACGCCGTCACCACGCGAGGCGATCCGCCACGCGGACGAGGTTGTCGACGTCCTGCGACGCCCGCTCGTCATCGGCGGCGCGGTCGTCGCGCCCCGTGCCAGTGCGGGACTCGCGTTCGCTGGGTCGGCCACCGATGCGGTCGGGCTCATCGGCGAGGCGGAACTTGCCGTGGCCCGTGCCAAGGTGGACGGCGGCGACCGGTGGAGCGCGTTCGAGCCCGCACTTCATGCCGTCGCAGCGGCGCGCGATGGCCTTGCCCGCGAGTTGGATCAGGCGATCGACGCCGGAGCGCTGACCCTCGAGTTCCAGCCGGAGCGTCGGATCGCGGGTGCACTCGGGCAGGCGGGAACCATCCGCTCGGTCGAGGCGCTCGTACGATGGCGCCACCCGGCGCGCGGCCTCGTCCGCCCGGCCGACTTCCTGCCCGTCGCCGAGCAGACCGGGTCCATCGATCGGATCGGCGCGTGGGTCCTCCGGGAGGCAGCCGCCCACGCACGGTCGTGGCAGCTGACCGACCCGGGCTACGCCAGGCTCAGCGTGGGGGTCAATCTCTCGGCGCGCGAGATCGGCCGTCCCGGGTTGGTCGCCGAGGTCGTCAGCGTGCTCGCCGCAACGGGGCTCGCACCGGCCACCCTCACGCTCGAGGTCACCATCGCCGCGATCACGCACGACCCGCGGCACGCCGTTGCGACGCTGGCGGCGCTCCGGGCGACCGGTGTCCGCATCGCGCTCGACGACTTCGCCGGTGATGCGAACACGTTGGGGACCGAGCGGCGAGCGACCGTCGACGTCGTGAAGATCGATCCGAACCTCGTGGCAGCGGTCGCGTCCGATCGCGGGTCGGAGCGCGCCATCCGGGCCATCGTCCAGGTCGCCCGCGACCGCGGGATCGAGACGGTCGCAGAGGGGGTGGAGACGCGAGAGCAGCTTGCGGCTCTTCGCGAGCTCGGTTGCGATCTCGCCCAGGGCTATCTCTTCGGCAAGCCGCTCGGAGCGTCGGGCATCAGCGCAGTGCTGCGCGCGGAGCGTCGCCGCGGGGACCGCGTGTCGGCCTGAGGGCGTGTGCCCCCGACACGGACCGGGGTCGGCCCCTGAACGCGCGGCTCGCAGCGGCTAACGTGTCGCGCGTGGAAGACACGTGCGGGCAGTCCTCTGATCAGCCCGCCATGCCGCGATGAGCCGCCGGCCGCTCAAGATAGGCGTGCAGCTCCCGGAGGTCGAGCGCGAGACCAGCTGGCCGGAGCTCCGCCTCATGGCCACGACGGCCGAGGAGGTCGGGCTCGACTCGCTGTGGGTAGGCGATCATCTGCTCTACCGGGAGCCGGGCACCCCGGCACGCGGTCCGTGGGAGGCATGGTCGATGCTGGCCGCGCTGGCCGCCGTGACGACGCGTGTCGCCATCGGGCCACTCGTCGCCGCCACGAGCTTCCATAACCCGGCGATGCTCGCCAAGAAGGCCGCAACGGTCGATGAGATCACCGGCGGCCGGCTGATCCTGGGCCTGGGTGCCGGCTGGAACGAGGTGGAGTACCGAGCGTTCGGGTACCCGTTCGACCAGCGCGTCTCGCGGTTCGAGGAGGCGTTCACGATAATCCGCACCCTCCTCCGTGACGGCGCCATCGACTTTGACGGCCGCTTCTACAAGGTCCGCGATTGCGAGCTGCGGCCGCGTGGTCCGCGGGCCGAAGGGCCGCCGCTCATGGTCGGTTCGATCGGCCAGAAGATGCTGGGCACCACGCTGCCACACGTCGACTCATGGAACGCCTGGTACAGCTGGTACGGCAACTCGGCCGACGGCTACCCACAGCTCCGGGACACCATCGATGATGCATGTCAGGCCGTCGGACGTGATCCCTCGACGGTGGAGCGGACAGTGGCGGTGCTCATCCGGCTGCCCGGGGGCACCGGCCGCGAGCAGGGGGACCGTGTCTCGGCACCGCCCGTGCCCGTCGAAGAGGCGGCTCGGGTGCTGCTCCAGCTGGCGTCCCACGGCGTCGCCCATGTCCAGCTCGTACTGGATCCGATCACGGTCGAGTCGATCGAGGCCCTGGCGCCGATGCTCAGCGAGCTGTCGACGAACGCCTGAGCTCGACTACCCACTCGCGGAGCCGGGGCAGGTGCTCGTCGTAGTGCTCGGCGCCGGCCTTCCGGAGCACCCTCCGCGTCGGTCGTCCTGCGGGGCAACGAGGCCCACGCGGACAGCATGCGTGAGCGGGATGCGGTGGCCTGGATCCGGACGATCTCGAGCGGGACGTCGGCCATGTCGGCCAGGAAGCGCGCGTTCATGGCATCGATGTCGATCTCGTCGGCCCGGAAAGTACCGGACCGGATCTGCTCGAGCACCGCCCCGGCCTCGGCCAGCCACGCCCCGATGTACGCCAGCATGTCCTTGGCCGACCAGCTCTCCTCGAAGTATCCCGCGGTCATCGCCTGGCTCGGAGTGAGCGAGGCCATCAGGTCGGACAGCTCGCCCCAGCGCCGCCGCTCGAGCGCGAGCTCAGCAGGATCGATCGCCGATCCGGCGTCGTCTGTCATCCCAGCCTCCGTCCCGCTAAGCGCGATCCCGCGGCGCAAAGAGACGCTGACAGGGTACTCGGCCTGCATCCGTCCGGGCGTCGCATCGCAGCGACATGTCAATAAGGGGTAGACGGGGCTATGTCGGCCTTGCATACTGACCCTCGACGCCCCAGCGTCGTCGCCGCTCCACAACCGAACAAGCCGTACCAGCCGTGGCCGGACACCAGTCCGGCAGCACCACACCCTGCCCCAGCGGGGGTCGGTGTCGGGTCCGCGCGACCGGGTCGTTCGTCGCGCGTGCCCTCCTGCGCTCGTCGGCCTCAGCTGGCCGCCGCAGAGCCCGTGCGCACGGTCAGGGGGAGAACCAGCCGTGTTCGTTCGAAGCCGTGGCGCTCAGCGCGCGCCGTTCGTCCACCGTGGCCGGACCGTGGGCCGTGGCCCGTCGCTTCTGGTCATCATCGTGCTCGCCGCCGTGTCCGGCATGACGCTGGTCCTCGGTGGGGCGCCGTCCCCGGCACGCGCTGCAGGCGGTCAGCCCAAGGCAGTCGTCATCGTCGGGCCCGGCTCAGGATCCACGTCGGAGTTCCTCAACGAGGGTGAGCTCATCGCCGACCAGGCAGCGGTCGCCGGCATGGCCGTCAGCCGCATCTTCCATCCGAACGCGACGTGGAAGCGTGTCAAGGAAGCGACCCTGGGCGCGAACCTCGTCGTCTACTTCGGCCACGGCAACGGCTGGCCGAGCCCCTATCCCCCGTTCCAGGAGGACACCAAGGACGGCTTCGGACTGAACGGGTACGAAGGCGCCTCGCAGTACTCCACGACCTACTACGGCGGCAACAAGATCCGTGCGAAGCTGCGCCTTGCGGACGATGCCGTCGTGATCATCTACCGCGCCTGTTACTCGGCCGGGAACGGCGAGGATGGTTCGCCCATCCCATCCCAGAGTGTGGCTATCAAGCGGGTCGACAACTTCGCCGCGGCGTTCCTCCATCCTGATGTCGGAGCCGGCGTCGTGATGGCCTACCGTACCAAGCAGTGGATCGACTTTCCGGCGGGCCTGATGCTCCCCGGTCGGACCATGGACGACGTCTTCCGGACGCCAAGCTCGAAGCCCTCCTGGTCGATGAGCGGCTGGATCGGCACCAACGACATCTTTGCCGATTCCGTGCGAACGTCCGGCGCGCGCCTGCACCTCGACAAGCACCCCACCCTTGGCTACTCGAGGGCGGTCTCCGGATCGCTGGGCCTGACTACGGACGCTTGGCGGCTGGGCGAGTGACGGCGGCCCGCACGCCGCACGGGGTTGCCCTGCCGAACTAGCGCGACGGTGAGCGGCGTTTCTGCGGGCGGCGGGGGGCGCTGCGGCCATGGCCGCCGGTACGCGCCGGCCCGTGGGCGTCGCTCCGACGCTCCTCGGGCGGTGCGTGCACGGGCGAACGCGGCGACAGGGGCGCGGGCGAGCCGGAGACCTGCTCCGCCTGGATGACGTGCATCACCGCGTTGATGAGTGCCAGGTGCGTGAACGCCTGCGGGAAGTTGCCAAGGTGGCGTCCCGTCCCGGGGTCGATCTGCTCACCGAAGAGTCCGAGCGCGCTGGCGTAGGAGAGCATCTTCTCGCAGAGGCGCCTTGCCCGACGGATCTCGCCGATCTCGACGAGCGCCGACACGAGCCAGAACGAGCAGATGGCGAACGTCCCCTCCTCGCCGGTCAGCCCATCGTCGGTCTGCTCGACGCGATACCGAAGGACCATCCCGTCGACCGAGAGCTCGTCGGCGATCGCCAGCACCGTGGCGCGGATGCGAGGGTCATCGGGCGGCAGGAAGCGGACGAGCGGCATCAGCAGGAGCGAGGCATCGAGCGCATCGGTCCCGTAGTGCTGCGTGAAGACGCCGCGTCCATCCATGCCGTTGGCAAGGATGTCGGCGCGGATCTCTTCCGCCGATGCCTCCCACTGCGCGGCCTGTTCGGCATCCTCCCTGATCCGAGCGAGGCGAGCCCCGCGGTCGAGCGCCACCCAGCACATCAGCTTCGATGAGGTGAAGTGCTGCGGCTCGCCACGCACCTCCCAGATGCCACGGTCCGGCTGGCGCCAATGCTCCAGCGCAGCTTCGACCTGGCGGACGAGGATGGGCCACACACGCTCGTCGAGGTGGTCGCGTGATCTCGTATGGAGGTAGACCGAATCCAGCACGGCTCCCCAGACGTCGTGCTGCCGCTGGTCGAACGCGGCATTCCCGACACGGACCGGCCGGGCGCCCTCGTAGCCGTCGAGGTGGTCGAGGGTCCGCTCCTGGGGCACCGCCTCGCCATCGATGGCGTACATGACCCGCAGGGACTCGTCGCGCTCGGCGACATCGGCGATGAAGTACAGGTAGTCGTTCGCCTCCCAGTCGAAGCCCAGCGTGTAGAGGCCCCAGAGGGCGAACGTCGAGTCCCGGATCCAGGAGAAGCGGTAGTCCCAGTTCCGTTCGCCGCCGGGCGTCTCCGGCAGCGATGTCGTGGCGGCCGCGACGACAGCGCCGCTCGGCGCGTAGGTCAGGCCCTTCAACGTCAGCGCGGAACGCTGGAGATGGGTCCGCCACGGGTGATCCGGGAACTGGCCGCGGGCCAGCCAGTGCTGCCAGTGATGCGCTGTCCAGACGAGGCGCTTGTAGGCGTCCTCGTAGGTTCGCGGGGGCTGCGGCCTCCCCCATGACAGCGCGCAGAAGCGCGTCTCGCCTTCCTTTATGAGCGACCGAGCGATCGCGCGCGGTCCCTCGAAGCCCAGGTTCAGGTCGCTTGTCAGAGTCAGCTCGAGCTCCGAGCCCGGAGCCCGGCAGGCGCCCTGGTGATAGCCCGAGTCGGAGTACTCCCAGCGACCCAGCGTGAGACCGTACTCGAAGACCGGCTCACAGTCGAGGGCTAGCTGCATCTCACCGTTCACGCAGCGGACCGTCCGAACGAGCATGTGCGACGCGTCGTAGTCGGTCGGCGCACGGCGCTGCGAATGCGATCGCTCGGTCTCGTGGTCCCACGGCCCGATCAGCAGGACGTCGCGGATGATGACCCAGCCGGTCGGCGTCCCCCAGCTCGTCTCGAGGACCATCGTCCCGGGCAGGTACCGACGTGCCGCGGGCACGGTGATGTCAGCCGGTCCGAAGCGGAATGCGCCCGCGTCCCGATCGAGGAGCGCCCCGAAGACGCTCGGCGAATCCATGCGTGGCAGACATAGCCACTCGATGTTGCCGCTCGGCGCGACGAGGGCCGTGGTCTCGCAGTCGGACAGGAAGCCGTAATCGCCGATCGGTGGGAAAGGTGAGCGCCCGACGTAGAGATCGTTCGTGGGCCAGCCGT